>DASCNA010000051.1:0-30764 GCA_036011305.1 Victivallales bacterium | reverse complement strand
TTAAATAATAATATAGTATAAAAAATATTATTATATTTGAGATAATGGTTCCGATAGCTGCACCAACAATACCCCATTTAAAATAAAAAATAAATAATGGATCTAGAAGAATATTAAGAACAATACCAATCATATTGATTTTAAAGGGTAGTTTACTGTCCCCAAGACTGTAAAATATACTACTTA
This sequence comes from Victivallales bacterium, assembly GCA_036011305.1. Taxonomy (GTDB): domain Bacteria; phylum Verrucomicrobiota; class Lentisphaeria; order Victivallales; family GWF2-38-69; genus DASCNA01. The sequence continues at coordinate 30,578 of DASCNA010000051.1, read as the reverse complement.
AAAACATACTGCAAAAAGTAAAAAATAGAGAAATACTGAATACTGCCAGATATAATGAAGCCTGAGTATTTACATAGTCATTAGGTATATTAAAAATTTCTATTATCGGATTTCTGAATATAATAAGAAGCAGAGTAAAAATAATTGAAAGCAAAGTTACTGATATAATACCGTTACTCATATACTCTTCTGCTTCCTTACGAGATTTCCGGCCTTCACAATGAGATATTTTTATACTAGAACCGGTAATAAAAAGAGAATTAACAGCGTAGCCTACATTAATGATAAATCCTGCAGTACCTACAGCTGCCACAGCATCACTTCCAAGTCTGCCTACCCATATCATATCAATCAAATTATATGACATCTGCATAAAAGTTGTTCCTATAATAGGAACAGCAAGAAGTATCAGAGCAGATCTGATATTACCTTCCAGCAGATTTGTCTGCAGTTTCATATAATTTTCCATTTCTATTTTAATAAAATATTCAAGCTGAATATTAGTTGATTTTGTCAACTTATCTCTTTTAGTTGATTTTGTCAACTATAACACAAAAAATATTACCTCTTTTTTCAGTCGCCCGTTTCAGTGAATATTACTTTATAAGAATGGAATTAGAGGAATAAAAATAGAAACTTAAATATCTTGTAGTTAAAAAACTGATAATCTCTTAGTTTCGAAATAAAAATTAACGGCGATCATATTGTAGATTTTGATATCCCCACAAAAGAAAATTAAAATATATCTTCTTTTTTAATATGGTTTTTCATATTATTGTCTTTTTATTGCTTTGAGTACGCATTCGCCAACAGTTCTGTTTAGAAACTCTATCTCATGAAAATTGAGGTTTTTTAATTCATCGACTGTCACAGATTCTTTCATCTCAATATTCTGACTAATATCATGAATAAGATGCGTAACCCATTCAGTAATGTACTCTGATTTATTTAGTTGCATTAAAGCATTGATGTAATGTTTCGCCCTTTCCTGATTCAATTTTGTATTATCATCAATATCATCTGAAGCAAAAAAATCTCCATTTATAAATACACCGCCAACTTTCAATATCCGATAAATTTCACGATATAACTCTGTTCGATATCTATTATCAAAATTATGGATCGAATAGATAGAAGTTACAAATGAAATAGATCCTTCCTCAATAGATTTCAAGGCAGATAGAAAATCCTGATGGATAAATGCAATTTTATTATTTTCAATATAATCTGTAAATTTGGGTTTAATGCGTCTGAACAATAAATCATTTTCCTCAATTGCAATTATATTTATATTTTCAAATTTTTCTAAAATAGTTCTTGATACAGATCCCATCCTTATTCCTAAATCAACAGTAGTTATTTTTTCTGAAAAAGATGGATAATAACTTTGAATTATTTCACCTATTTTGTCTGCCAAGCTTAATTCATTAGGCTCAATATGTCTAACATAATCAACATCGTTCATTGCGTTATATAAGAATTCTCTGTCATAATCCATATCTATTTCTCTAATAAATATTCAATAATAATACTGCTATTTCAAGTATATACCGGTTATATATATTTTCATCCTTTCGGTATGACACCTTTCAATAGATTCCCAAAAGTTGTTATAATATAGTTTTCCACTGATATATATTGCTTGACTGCCTATAAATTCTTAAACAGAATTGTTTGAAATGCTCATTGTACCTTTTGCAGAGTTACTTCCTGGATTTAAGCAAGCATTCTGTACTAGCTCTGAATAAAATATCTATATCTTTAAAATTTATATCTTTTAATTCATTAATAGTTTCAATTTCTTTCATTATTATATTTGGATTTAAGTCTTTTATAAAATGCATAACCCATTTACTTATATACTCTACTCTGTTTAATGCTATCAAAGAATTAATACAATATTTAGCTCTTGCCATGGCCATTTCTGTATTTTTATCTTCATCATCCAAAGCAATAAGATCGCCATTTAGAAATAAGCCGTCAGGTCTCAGTATTCTATATACTTCATTATAAATATTGCTTCGGTATTCTTTATGTAAATTATGAATAACATTGCTAGAAACAACAAATGATATCGATCCTGATTCAATTGTTTTTACTCCTTCAAGAAAATCTTTCTGCATAAAAGACAAAGCATCTTTATTAACCCACTCTATCAGCTGCTTTTTCGCCTGCCTGAGCATAAAACCTTTATCTTCAATAGCAATTATATTAACATTTATGGATTTTTCTAAAATACTCTTACTGAGGTTCCCAAAACCACAGCCAATGTCAAGAACAGTTATATTCCCGGATAGGACTGCACTTTCTGAAAATATGATCTCTGCTATTCTGTCTATAATTGCTAATCTATTTGGAGTAATATATTTATAATAATCATAAACTTCACTGAAGCTGCCTTCAAACCCTCTAAGCTCTTCCATATCAAATCATCAAATAATTAAAAATTAGAGTTTATACTGAACTATTTTATAACATGTTATAAGCTGTTTCATTAATAATAGCTAGAACTGTATTAGATATACTTACAAACAATTATCACTCCATAAAAACTATATTCATTATTAATGGATGATATAGATTATTATAAGCCATCTATCCTTTAGTAAGTCTAATAATTTCACGTAACTGAGACGATGTGAAATATTTACCCTATTAACTTAAAACAAAAAATAAATAATCTTTGTTCATCTGTTTACTATCAATAAATTTATAAGAAGAAGAAGTTAGGTGTAAAATGCAATTGTTCAGATAACTACTGATTCCAGCGGCAATATCCCGGTTGTCAATATTAGCAGTCTGGATATTAATTGAACATAACAGCTCATTAAACAATATGTAATAAAGCTGAAAAGTCAATTCATTCATATATTAGCTGGAATCATAAATATTATGATCATTGCATTTTACACTTTTAAATACAGAATTATGCACTGAACTTTCAACAAAACTACTGATAAGTCAACAATTCACCTGCAAGCCCATTGTTGACAACTCATGTCGACCAGCTAGAATTTATAATTAAACAGTTAATATTAATCTATATATTTTATTTCTTAAGATTTAAAAAAAACTTATTTTGTTCATATTTCAATATAAAACGTTTTAGTTTTACCTATTAAAGCAGATTTTTAGTATGAAATTTAATCATCAAAAATTTAAGGAACTCCGTATTTCTAAAGAAATTTCTATTAAAGAAATTTCTAATTTTCTTGAGAAGTCCAGAAAAACTATCTGGAATTGGGAAAAAGGCAATATCGTTCCAGATAATTCATCAATTATAGCTTTAGCGCTTATCCTTGATGTACCTGTCAATAAAATATCCGATACTGTTGATTTAAAGAAAATAGAAAAAAATATGAACACTGAGGAGGCTTTAAACATACTTAATAGCCTTACTGGTGAAAATACTAATTTACCAATGGAAACTTTGCTCCCGATTAAGGCTGTCAGCGATGAAGTAAAACTGCTTGCGAAAGAAAATATTAAATTAACTGAAAAAATAAATGAGTTAATTAGGTTAATAGACTCGGTTAATTCAATTATTTACATGAAAGATACTGACCGCAAATTATTAAAGGTCAATAAATATTTTTATAATAACATGCCTGAACGATTCAATAATATAGATGTGATAGGCCGCAGAAGTATAGACATTTTCGGAAGAAAAGATATAGAAGAAATCATCAAACTTGAAAGCAGTGTATTTACTTCAGGACTTAGTATTTTTAATGTGCCGATTAAGATACCAGGCACTCAAAATACAGAAAAAGGACTTATTTCAATAGTTCCCATGTTCGATAAATCTGGAGAAGTAGTAAGCATTATTGTTAATATAAAAGAAGTAACTCAGATAATGCATACGATTAGACATAATAATATTATTGAATTAATAATGAATCTTCTTAAGGATGAATTCATATGGATATGGAATCATACTCAGTCTCAAACTGTTTTTTTAGGAAAACAGGTTGAGGATCTTACAGGCTGGACTGCGGAGGAGCTTATGGAAGATAACTATAAACTTTTCAATGAAAATATTCATCAGGATGATTTATATCTTTTTGATCAAATCGAATTTGGCAAAGAAAACAGTGATATTATTTACCGTTTTAATCATAAAAATGGATATTTAGTGAAACTTGTGTCACGGCACTTCAAAGTAGTTGAAGATAATGATACATACTATCTTGGTATCTGTAAACTAAAAGAAGATTAAATATACTACACAAAACTTAATACCTGTCTATTTTTGAACTGTTCATTATCGCACAAATGTTTGTTAATGAACAGTTTTTCTTTTGTATAGTACATGGTTATGATTTGATATTGAGTTCAAGTAGTTAATTTATTAACAAATGGCATGATATTTGCTAATATTTTAGCTATATGAATCGGATTGACTTGTTTCAGCTGCAAAACAATAGGAGCACATACTATGTTTACGCAGTGGAAAAAGTCGTTGACAGTAATCTATACGATGACTGTATTGTCTGTACTTGCTGTATCAGCAGGAGCAACCGCAACTTTAAATTATAAAGTGGTAAGTGACTGGGGAAGCGCCTTTCAGGGAACTATAACAGTTACAAATACTTCCGATCAAGCTTATGAAAACTGGTCACTTGAATTTGATTATCCATATGATATCGGATCGCTGTGGGATGCACAAAAAATAGGAGACGAGTACAATAGATATACAATTGTTCCTCCTGCCTGGAAGCCTAATTTAAATCCAGGAGAAAGCCATACATTTGGTTTTATTGCAAACCCAGGTAATGCTACTGTACAACCTTCTAATATTAAATTTAACGGGGGTTTTGTAGGCCCTCCGAATGGGAATACTGAACCTGTAGCTAAAGATGATTCTGTATCTACGAATGTAAATACTCATGTTACTATTGATGTTTTAATAAATGACAGTGATGCAGATGGTGACACATTACAAATTACTGATATAACCACACCGTCAAAAGGTGCAGCAGTACTTGATTTAGATAAAATTGTTTATACACCTGATAACGGAATTACCGGCAATGATTCTTTCACTTACAAAATAGACGATGGAAACGGTGGAGTTTCTTCCGCATTAGTCACAATAAAGATATTGGATGACACTGTAGTTACCGGTAATAATGTCGAATTTAAAGTTTCTTCAGACTGGAGTTCAGGTTTTAATGGTGATATCACAATAACTAATAACACTGATAAAGCATTTAATTCATGGACATTAGAGTTTGACTTTCCATATAATATTACAGGTATCTGGAATGCTAAAATAGAGAGTCATAACGGAAATCATTATGTAGTAAAAAATCTTTCATGGAATGGCACTTTATCTGTAGGAAAATCTGTTTCATTTGGGTTTGGCGGCAGTCCAGGTAACGTGACAGAAGAACCATATAATATAACATTAAATGGTGTGCCTGTTGGCAGTGGTTCTTCTAAACCTACAGCAGTTAATGACAGTGCTGAAACAGAAGTGAATACGAGTATATATATAAATACCCTTACAAATGACAATGGTGAAGAACTCATATTAGTAAACGTAACAGTTCCTTCAAATGGAAGTGCAGAAATTCAAGGTAGTCAGATAATATATTCTCCAAATGCTGATTTTTCTGGTAGTGACAGTTTTATGTACACAGTTGAAGATACAAATGGCGATACTGCAACAGCAACTGTTTATGTAATGATAAAACAATTGGAAGAAGTTAAAGCTATTGATGATAATTATTCTACTTATGAAAATACATCTGCAACAATTGATGTTTTGAGTAATGATACAGGTGCTAATAGAAGTATCAGAGGAATCTCTGGAAATCCCGATAATGGTACTGCTGTTATAGAAAACAATAAAATAAAATACTCACCTAATGCTGATTTCAATGGAAATGATTCATTCTTATATGAAATTGAGTCTGGTGGAATAATATCTTCTGCAACAGTATTTGTCACTATACTTAAAAAATCTGATTTAGATAAATTTATTGTCGGTAACTGGCATAATTGGGATTATCCTGGTGCACCTGCAATAAAATTAACAGATGTAAATGAGAAATATAATGTAATACATATTTCTTTTGCTGAATCTGTAAGCTACACAGACCCAACAATGAGGTTTATACTTGATACTAATATTCAAAGTAAAGAATCTTTTAAACAGGATATAAAAGAGCTACAGGCACAGGGGAGAAAAGTAATAATATCAATGGGAGGAGCCAACGCTTTTGTACAATTGAAAAGCAATAATGATAAACAACTCTTTACTGACTCTATGATAAATATAATGGAGGAGTATAATTTTGACGGTTTGGATGTTGATTTGGAGCAAGGATCAGTTTCACTAGATGCCAATGACGGTGATTTTAGAAATTCGACAACTGTAAGTATTATTAATTTAATTGATTCTATTAGAGATATTCATGATTACTTTAATGCTAAAGATAAAAAAATTATAATTTCCCTTGTACCTGAAGTAGGTCATGTTCAACAGGGAATGGAAGCATATAGAGGTGTATATGGTTCATATTTACCTGTTATGTATGGCCTGAGAGATATTATGACTTATGTTGCGCCTCAATATATGAATGTCGGTTCCGGCAACAGAATTATTGCACTTGATGGTCAGAAATATCAGAATGGCACTAAGGATTTTATAGTTGCTATGACTGAAATGCTGCTTAAAGGTTTTCCCGTAATAAATCCTGTAACCGGGGATACAATACAGTTTCCTGCACTAAGAGAAGATCAGGTTGGATTTGCCTGCCCGGCAACTCCAATAGCTGCTCCTGCCGGCGGTTATATGGAACCTGAAGAGATGATAAAAGCTTTGAACTATTTAACTAAAGGAGAGTCATTTGGTGGATCATATAATCTTCTGAATCAAAAAGGTTATCCAGACATAAGAGGAATGGTAACTTGGTCTATTAACTGGGATAATACCACGGAAGGCGAAACTGCAGTTGATGAGTGGGTAAATTCATATTATGATTATTTTTATGGAGATAGTGAACCTGAAGATAATGAGATTGATCAAACTTCTCCTGTAGTTACTTTTCTTTCACATTCCGACGGAGAAAATATTGAACTTGAAGTCTTATCTCCTATAGAACTTTTAGTAATGGTTTCAGATTTAGAAGGAACGATTAGTTCAATCACTATCCAGGTGGATGGAGTAAGCTATGAAGGTACAAGCGCACAGTGGACTCCTGCTGATTTTGGTGATTATACTATAACTGCAACTGCAATTGACAACAGTGGTAATGTGACTGTTGAGTCAATTGGTGTAATTATTGCTCAACATACTGTTACGGAGCCTCCGGTTCAGGTTATATCCAAAAAGAAAATAAATGGTTATTTTGCAGAATGGAGTATATACGATAGAAATTATCAGGTGACAGATATTCCTGTAAAATATGTTACTCACATAAATTATGCATTTTTAGAATTGAAAGACGGCATTATTCAGATTTGGGATAAGTGGGCTGCCGTCGACAAAAGGTTTCCTGAAGTAGAAAAAGAATACGGTGTCTTTCCTGCTGGTGATTGGAATGGCACAAAAGAGTATTATGGTAATTTTGAAAGGTTAAACAGGTTAGATGAACTTGTGAATCAATTCTATAATAAAGACATAAAAATTATTGCTACATTAGGTGGCTGGACAGGAAGTGATGGGTTTCCTGAAATGACAAGAACTTTTGAGTCAAGGAAGAAATTTATTGATTCATTTACGGAATTTTTAAAAAAATATAAATTTGAAGGAATTTGTTATGACTGGGAATTTCCAGTGCTTGGTGCTCAGTTTTCATATACAGAACCAAAACTGGAAGAAAGCGGTCAACTGGTGGCATTAGTTAAAGAAACCAGAGAAGATTTTGATAAATTAACTATGGAGACAGGCATTGATTATGAAATGATTGTTTCATTTAACTGTGCTGAAAAAAATATAAAAGATATTGATATTAAAACTATTTCTGATTATGCAGATCATATTGATACAATGACTTTTGATGTATGTGCTGTAGCTTGGGGGAATGCGGCGGGACATCAGAGTCCTATTTATCATAACCCGGAAAATCCTGACAGTTTTAATGACTCAACTTTCCAACAGGGAACAGTTGATGCTGCAGTTAAGTATCTTCTTTCAATTGGTGTTCCAAATGAAAAAATTATGATAGGAAGTCCTCAATACGGAAGAAGCGGTTCTGGAGTAGAACATTTGTTTCAGGAAGATGCTTCATCCGGTGGTGGAACATGGGAGAATGCCGCATACGATTATGACAGCATTATAGGAAAAAGTAATAAGATAAATCTACCTACAAATCCGTCATTTTATTATTGGGATAATATAGCACAAGCCAGTTACTACATTAATTCCAATGGAGAATTTGTCAGTTATGACAGCTTACAGGCTGTAGAAGCAAAATGTAAATATATCAATGAACAAAATCTTGGTGGCTGGTTTATTTGGGAATTCAGCGGAAACAGAAATGCTGAACTTATTAATACAGCTTATGAAACTATGAACATAGAGTAATAGATAATAACTAAATAGAGCTCACCACAGTAAATGCGGTGAGCTTTTATGAACTACTTTCTGCACTTAAGCAGACCCTCATTTTTAACTCTGTATGAGAATTCTATATCCTTAAACCCAATAGTTTTTAACTCATTAAACACCTCTGATTCATACATCAAAACATTAGGGTTTAAATCGTGAGTATGATGCATAGCCCACTTAGTAATATAGTCAATTTTATTTATAGCTATTAGAGCTTTCATACAGTATTTTACCCTTTCCTGCTCTACTTTATTATTTTCATCAACATCATCAAGAGCGAAAAAATCTCCATTCAAAAACAGCCCGCCAGGTTTAAGTACTCTGTATATTTCTTTATGCAGTTTTGTTTTATACTCTTTTCTAAAATTATGAAAAACATAGAGAGAGGCAATATAAGATATTGAGTCTGACTCAATAGTCCCTAATGCTGAAAGAATATCATTTAGTATAGTAGATAGCTGCCCATTATTTATTTCATCTGCATGATGCCTTTTTAACTGTCTGATCAACTGAACTTTATCATCTATAGCGATTACTTTAATATTGCATATATCCTCAAAGAGACTACGCGTCAACCGTCCAGTACCACAACCCAAATCAACAATGGATATATCTTCCGATATATTATTCCGGCTAAGCTTGATAATTTCAGCTATCTGCTCTGATATAACCAACTTATTGGGCATAATATATTTTAAATAATCTATTTCAAAATTTGAAAAACCTAAAAAATCTCTACCGTCATCCATACCATCACCTAAATAAACCAACAGAATATATCTAACTCATCTATTATAGATTATATCTTAAAGAACGAATTATTTCTTAAATAAAAGAAATTGCGAAAATGTTTATTCTATTTTTTGAAATATTTTTTCCCGGCTAAAATAACATCCTCAACAAGATTGCCACCGAAATAATATGGAATTTCAGCAGGTTTTTTAATCTTCATAATTAATATATCAGCTCTTTTTCCAGGTTCTAAAGAACCTGCAACTGTAGCTCTGTCTATTGTATGAGCAGCATTAATAGTAGATGCAGTAATTACTTCTTCAGGAGACATTTTAAGTTGATAACACCCAAGTGCAATCATCATCTGCATAGAAAAAGACGGGCTTGAGCCAGGGTTAAAATCTGTAGCCAATGCAACCGGATTGCCATTTGAAATCATCTCTCTGGCATCAGCATAATCATTTGCCATTAAGAAAAAATTAACTCCAGGCATTAATACTGCAACAGTGTTATGCATTTTCATCGTATCAAGCTGGTCTTTAGAAACAGCTTCCAGATGATCTGCAGAATAAGCGCCAAGTTCAGCGGCTAAACCTGCAGCTTTCAAGTCATTGAACTGTCCGGCATGGATTTTAAGTTTATATCCATAATCTTTAGCTGTAGATAAAATTCTTTCAGTTTCATCATATGTAAAAGCGCCGTCCTCAGTAAAAATATCACAGAATTCTGCTAAATTTTTAAACTCTGGTATGGCTTCCTCAACTATCCAGTTAATGTAATCGTTTCTATCAATTCCTTTTGGTATAGTATGAGCTCCTAAAAAAGTTGAAACAATTTCTACATCTGTTTCATCAGATAAGTTTTTAGCTACTTCCAGAAGTTTTTTTTCTGTGTCATAATCCAAACCGTAACCAGTTTTCAGTTCTATTGTAGTAGTTCCATGTTGAACAATTGTATCTAATCTTTCTTTTGCTATTCTTGTCAGTTCAGATTTCGTAGCTTTTCGTGTAGCTTCAACTGTGGAATGAATTCCTCCACCAGCTTTCAATATATCTATATAAGTGGCACCGGCAAGTTTCATTCCAAGTTCATAATCTCTAGAACCTCCAAAAACAAGATGAGTGTGACAATCTACAAAACCAGGCATTACTAATTTATCGTTTGCATCAATAATTTCCTTAGCATCTGAATATTTTTTTAATAATTCATAACTTGAACCAGTTTCAACAATTTTTCCCTTATTTACTGCCACAGCACCATTCTCTATAACAGCAAGATCACCCATTTCTTTTCCAACTCTGGGCCTGTCTGAGCCTGCAAGAGTAATAAGCTTAGAACTGTTATGAATTAATAAATCGATCTTACTCATACTAAACCTCAAAGTTATATCTGAAAATTTAAAACATTTTTACTGAATCATCAAAAAACTTGAGTTCCTGCTTGATTCATCAATATGACAATACCCAAAAACCTAATAGGAGCATAGCTTTAGTCAAAGGTTATCACGACCAGTCTAAAAACTATACTCCATTAGAGCTAATTAAATATTTATTATATACCAATATGCTTATTAACAGCAGCCAGTACTTCATCTCTGTATTCGATGGCTTTTGCTCTTAATGTCTCAATTTTAGCTTTCATTTCAGCTCTAAAAACATCATCTTTAATTGCAGGAAGATTTATATTTACGTTAAGTGCTGCACCTTCAAAACCGGCATATGTCATAAGAGCACCCACACCTACGTCACTTGCAGAGTTAGGATTACCAAGTTCTGCAACTTCCAGTAGCTCTTTAATTGCTTTGACACAGGTTTCAGCAGTATCATAAGGAACTAATGTCGCCGTTTTATAACCTGCCTGAATAGCTTCTCTTCTTCTTGCTTTTTCTTCATCTGTTTTCTTTGGCATTCTCATAGCCGTCATAACATCATTAAATGCATCTGTATCCAAATCTATACCTTTTTTAAGTTTTTCAAGACATGAAATAAGTTTTTCACTTCTTGCACTTAAAGGTTCCAAAGTTGATTCATATCCTCTTTTAGCAGGAGTAAGGCATGCTACCATGGAACCTAATCCGGCTCCTAATGCACCAGCCAGTGCAGATACACTTCCACCTCCAGGAGCAGGTGAATCTTTACCTACCTCATCAATAAAATCATCCAGTTTCATTGTGCATAGCTGACCCTGTTTGAAAATATTATATTCTAGAACTCTTTCATTCATATCGAAAGGAGTAATTTCGTTAAGTCCCAGAGATTTTGAAGCGATATGAATCAATTCACTCTCAGGAACGCCTGTATTTCTTTCAGCTTTTTTCAAATAGTGTCTGCCTGCTTCAAGAATAGCATCTTTAGGTATTAAGCCTATCAGTTCACTGCCTGTTACTCTCAGTCCACTTTTTTCTGCCTCTTCTACTGATGCATCAAAAAGAACATGCAAAGGAGTAAGTTTGTAATTGGTTAAATTAAAAGAAAGCTGAGCTATTCCATATTCATCAATGTACCAGCCAATTCCTTTTACAGATTTCAACCGACCAGGTATTTTTACGGCTGTCCCGTCTTCATATCTGATAATCTTCCAGTTTTCATCTCTTTTTGCTCTCCCAGCTTCTCTAACAGCAAAAGCGATATCTCTGGCTAAAGCGCGATCACGGGTATTAAGATTTATGTTATAGGCAATAAGAAACTCTCTGGCACTAATATTAATTGCTCCGCCTTTTTTAACTATATCGTTGTATCGGCAAGGTCCAAAATCAGGTTTCAATACAGAAAGTTTTTCTGACAATCCTTCATATTCACCTTTTCTGACAAAAGCAAGATTTTCTCTTTCTTCATCAGAGGCAGCATTTTCATAAAGATATACAGGAAGGCCTAATTCATCAGAAACTCGTTTCCCTAGTCTTTTAGCTATTTCCACACATTCTTCCATAGTAATATCTTTAACAGGAACAATAGGACATACATCAGTACAGCCCTGTCTGGGGTGAGCTCCCTTATGAGCGCTCATATCAATAAGTTCATAACTCTTTTTTATACATTGAAATGCAGCTTCTTCAACTGCTTCCGGTTCTCCTACAAAAGTAATAACAGTTCGGTTTGTATCATATCCTGGGTCTACATCCAGTACCTGAATACCTTCAGCGGCGTTTTTTATTGTTTCTACAACAGAATCTATAACCTGCTTATTTCTTCCTTCAGAAATATTTGGAACACATTCAATTATTCTATTCATAATAAAAATCTCAATTTTTAAAGTGTTAAGTTTTAATTTATAAGTCATAAAGGATAGATAAAAATAGTATAAAATCAATTTTTATCTACCCAATCTGAAATCAAAGTTTTAAAATCTAAAATTTATTAAATTGTAATTCCAGGTATTTTAACATTTTTTTCTTTTGCACATTTGATTGCATCTTCATAACCGGCATCAGCATGCCTAAAAACACCAAATGTTGGATCCACAGTAAGAACACGTTGAATAGCTTCTGCTTTTTCATCAGTTCCAGTTGCAACAATAACCTGCCCACAGTGTGTTGAGTTTCCTATACCAACACCGCCACCATTATGTATTGATACCCAGTCTGCTCCGCAAACAGCATTAGACATTGCATCCAATAATGGCCAGTCAGCTATTGCATCGCTACCGTCTAGCATGTCTTCAGTTTCTCTGTTTGGTGAAGCCACTGAACCACAGTCAAGATGATCTCTGCCGATTACGATAGGAGCTTTTAATTCACCGTTTTTAACCATTTCATTAATTCTAAGAGCAAATTTAGCTCTATCACCTAATCCCAGCCAGCAGACCCTGTTTGGAAGTCCCCATTGAGGAACTGATTTTTTGGCAAGCTTTATCCAACGACATAAAATCTTGTCGTCAGGGAACATTTCTAAAACTAAATCATCAAGTTTATCTATATCGGAAACATCACCTGAAAGTGCAGCCCATCTGTAAGGCCCGCGTCCTTCACAGAATAGTGGACGTATATATTCTGGAACAAAACCAGGATATAAAAATTTACCTTTATCATCTCTAATTTTAAGACCGCCCTTTTCTGCCTGTCCTCTTAAATTATTTCCATAATCAAAAGCAATAGCACCTTTACTCTGCATATCTACAATAGCCTGAGTATGAAGTTTAATTGCGTTAATAGATCTTCTTTTGTATTCTTCTGGATTAGATTTTTTTAGTTCCATAGCCTCTTCTACATTTCCAATAGGGACATAGTCAAGAAGGTCATGGGCAGAAGTCTGATCAGTTACTATATCTGGAATTAAATCTCTTTTTACTAATTCAGGAAGGACTTCAGCACAGTTTCCAACAAGACCAATTGACAGAGGTTTTTTAGCAGCAACAGCTTCTTTCATCCATTCAATAGCTTCATCAAGACTTTCAGTCATTTTGTCACAGTAATTTTCATCGACTTTTCTTTTTACTCTGTCATAATGAGCTTCAACATTAATAATAACTCCGTCATTCATTGTAACAGATAATGGCTGAGCTCCGCTCATTCCGCCTAATCCACCAGTTACGACCCAGCGACCTGCCAGAGTACCACCGAAATGCATGTCTGCAATTGCTGCCAACGTCTGAAAAGTTCCCTGCAAAATTCCCTGTGTGCCAATATAAATCCAGCTCCCTGCTGTCATCTGTCCATACATAGTCAATCCCATTTTATCATAGATATCAAAATTATCCTGAGTAGACCATGCAGGTACAATATTACTGTTTGCAATTAAAACTTTTGGACTGTTTGGATATGTTCTGATAATACCAACAGGTTTGCCTGACTGAACAATCAATGTCTCATCTGCTTCAAGTTTTTTCAAAGCATCAACTATTTTATGAAATTCTTTCCAGTTTCTTGCTGCTCTTCCTGCTCCGCCATAAACTATAAGCTGATCAGGAATCAGAGCATTTTCTGGATCAAGGTTATTTTCAAGCATTCTTAATGCTGCTTCTGCTTCCCATGTTTTACATCTTAATTCTGAACCTCTTTTAGCTTTTACTGGTTCAGTAGGTTTTAATTCCATGTACATTGGTCTTTCTGTTGCCATGATAATTTCTCCAAATTATGTTTAAGAATATTATGAATATTTATAGTAATTCGACTTTATTAGAAACAGCTTCTACTACGGCACCTGAATTAATAAGCATTCTTGCATTTTCCATATCTTTGTAAATAACTCTGTCTTCTTTCATAAATGAAATATGCTCACGTATTTTATCAAATGCTGCCTTTGTTCCATTCCCAGGAGCAAATGACCAAAAATCAATTCCTTGTGCAGCACAAAGCATTTCAACTGCCAGTACATTTTCAACGTTTTTAGCAATATCTCTTGCATGTCTGCATGCTATTGTCCCCATACTGACATGATCTTCCTGTCCGGCCGAAGTAGGCACAGAATCAACACTTGCAGGATGAGCTAATACTTTGTTTTCTGATACTAATGATGCAGCTGTATATTGAGCAATCATAAATCCTGAATTTAAACCACCGTTATTAATTAGAAATGGCGGTAAACCTGATTTATGAGGATTGACTAGTCTGTCTATTGTTCTTTCAGAAATATTTGCTATTTCAGATAATGCTATTCCTAAATAATCCATAGCAAAAGCTAATGGTTCACCATGAAAGTTTCCACCTGATATAGCTTCATCCTCTTCAGGAAAAATAAGTGGATTGTCTGTAGCTGAATTGATTTCAATGGTTAAAACTTTTTCTACATGCTCAATTGTATCAATAACAGCACCATAAACCTGTGGAATACAACGAAGAGTATAAGCGTCCTGTACTTTAGAACAATCTTTATGTGATGCTATAATTTTACTTCCTTCAAGAAGATTGCGCATATTTGAAGCACAACTGATTTGGCCTGGATGAGGTCTTAACTCATGTATTTTTGGATCAAAAGCTTTAGCAGTACCCAGGAGTGCTTCAAGACTCATTGCACCCGCAATTTGAGCATTTTTAACAAGGTTTCTAGCTTCAGTAACAGCAAGACAGCCTAATGAAGCCATAGCCTGAGTCCCATTTGTCAGTCCAAGGCCTTCCTTAGCCTTCAATTCTACCGGTTTAATACCTTTTTCTTTTAGAATTTCAGAAGCTTCAACTCTTTTACCATCGACAAGACATTCACCCTCACCTATCAATGCTAAAGCCAGATGAGACAATGGTGCCAGATCTCCACTTGCTCCTACAGATCCCTGTGAAGGTACATATGGATAAATTTTCTTATTAAGGAATTCTATCAAAGTATGTATTACAACAAGTCTTACTCCTGAAAATCCTTTGGCAAGAGCATTTGCTCTCAGCAAAATAATGCCTCTAACAACATCTTCAGGGAAAGGTTTTCCTACGCCTACTGAATGGCTGCGGATTAAGTTTATCTGTAACTGTTCCGCTTCTTCAATGGAAATAGATTTATTAGCAAATTCTCCAAAACCGGTATTAATGCCATAAACAGCTCTCTCTTCTTCAACGACTTTATCGACAAAAGCTCTGGAACTATTTATTTTTTCGATTGAATCAGGACATAAAGCAACTTCTGCAAAGTTTTTACTTACATTGATAACATCTTCAATGGTTAATCTATTTCCATCAATTAAAATCATGACTCCTTACTCCTATTTTTAAATGTATAAATATTTTATATATATGAACTTATTTAACATTATTTTTTTTTCGATAAAGAAAAATTAAAAAATAGTATTATTGTATGATATTGTCTTATTATCGGACATAAATGTTTTATTTAAAGATTTTTAATATGATATTTTATGCAGACAAATTTAAAGAACTACGCAAAGTAAAAAGATATTCAATAACTGATTTCTGCAAAGCTTCAGGAATATCACGTTCTACACTCTGGGAATGGGAATCAGAAAAAAGAATACCCTCTGAAGCCAATATAAGAATGTTGGCAAATATATTGGAAACAGATGTCGATAATATTTCAGACATAATATCTAAAGATAATTTATCAGGACTAGATATTTCAAAATCACTTAATTACTGGGAACCCACTGCAGATCAAAACGTAAAATCCAGAGAGAAAGATTTAGCAAATGTTATAAGCAGTATTAAAAATATTAATAACCAGTTAACCCATACATCAATTATTGTAAACGCACTACTTTCAACCATGCGCACAATATTCTATCTAAAAGGCTCTGACCTAAAATATATTGTAGTAAATAAAAACTTCTTAAATACATTATCTATACCTTTGGGTTTTGATTCACAAGGTAAAGATGATTATTTTTTCTTTGCAAAAAAAGAGGCTAAAAATAATAGATTACAGGATCAAGAAGTACTGCTTACTCAAAAACCTATAATCAATCAGGAAGGATATATTCCAGGAACAAGAAAAAAAAAATGGGGATTAATTTCTAAACTTCCAATTTTAGATGCAAACGGTAAATCTGCAGGTATAGTAGGAACTTTTGTAGACATAACTGAAAGAAAAAATGCTGAAGAAATCAGAAGAATTTTAGAAATTGCTGTTAATAGGTCACTGCATGTTGTATGGCTTCTTACTCCTCCTCCTCATTATAAACTTTTTTATGTTTCAGAATCCTGCATTGATATGTATGGTTATTCCCCAAATAAATTTACAACTCATAAAGATTTCTGGCTGAATCACTGCCTTCACCCTGATGACAAGGAAAAACTTGGCGAACAATGGCTGGACGGAACATCTGTAAAAGCCCCGCAAAAAAGGACATTTAGGATAATCAAACCGGATGGGTCAATTAGATTAATAGAATCAACATTAATTAATACAAAAATCAAAAATTGCGTTGCCTATATTGAACAGGATATAACAGACAAAAGTAAGGCTACAACAGAATATAATTTAAAATTAAAAATAGCTGCATCTCTAAAAAAAGATAATGTCTCCATCGATTCCATTATTAAAGCCACACAACTGCCTGGGCAAATTATTTCCGGTTTATAATATATTTGATATTGAGGATATTAATTCAGTCAGCATTGTATATCTTGGAGCAATTGAATCGAGGTAGATAAACTCTTTAGATGTGTGAGCTAAATTACCAACAGGTCCCAGTGCATCGATAATGGGGATTTCAGCTTCTGCAGCATAATTGCCGTCAGACCCCCCGGCTGTACTTTTCCAAATTACATGAATCCCGTTTTCTTTACCGATACTATACATTAGCGAAGCAATTTTTTTTGTCTTATCGTTAGGAACAAGTGGAAAAGTAGTAGTAACAAAATCTACTGATATTTTAAAATCATTTTCTACTGAAGAGGTTTTTAGTTCTTCAAGTTTATTGAAAATTTTTTCTTTCTCAGAATTAGAAGAATATCTCATATTAATCTCAATGAAAGCATTTTCAGCAACAGTATTTACAGCACATCCACCACTGATTATTCCGGGGCTGACTGTTGTTCCCAAATCAATATTATTGACTTTAGAAAGCTCAACTATCCATTTAGCAGCCTCTACAATGGCATTTTTCCCATACATAGGATAGTGGGAAGAGTGCATTGCTTCACCTTTGATATCTACTCTTACATCTGTCCATCCTTTACGTTCCATTACAAATGACCCGCACTCTCTCCCCATTTCCATAACAAGTGAACTTTTACTTTTCCTCGCTAAATCAATTATCCATTGTTTAGTTTTTTCAGAACCTATCTCCTCTGAACTGTTAACAGCAAGACAGATTTTCGGCAATTTATCATTTTTCTTCAGTTCAATCAATGCAAAACAGGCCATTAGCAAACCTGATTTCATATCACCTATTCCCGGACCGTAAGCTTTATCGTCATTTAAAGAAAATTTCCACTTTTTTGTCATATTTTCAGAATATGCCGTATCTGAGTGAGTCAAAATTAAGATATCATATGGCGGTTCACCATTATTGATTATCATACAGGGCCCAAATTTATTATCAGGTTCATTTATTTCTATATTAAAATCGTACGAAGACATAAGATTAATCAAATATGTAACAATATTCTGTATACCGGCTTTATTATTTGTGCCGGAATCTATATTAACAAGTTTTTCCAGATGACACAGGTAGTTTTCTAAATTAAACATTATATTAAAATCTATTCGTTGATTTGCTAATTTGGTTATTTGTTGAACTGATATTCAGATTATCAGTGATAAACGGGAAAATATCCAGAGTATTAATTTAGATTAATATAAAAAACTCTTTCCGCAAAAGCAACAGAAAGAGTGATTATATTAAATTTTCTAAAAAACATATATCAAACTAAAACATAGCTTTTACTGAATCGAATGATTCAGGTGAAAGTGTTCCTACAACACCGCCATCAACTATTAGACTTGTTCCTGTAACATAAGAACCTGCTTTGGATGACAGATAAATTGCAGCTCCTGCCATATCTTCTATGCCGCCAAGCCTTTTCATAGGGTTTTTATCTATAAATTCATCTCTAATAGTTTCAATTCCATTCCATACATTTGTCAGAATTGGCCCTGGAGCAATGCTGTTTACAGTTACTTTAGGTGTAAGTATATTAGCCAAATATCTAGTTAAATGTTCAAGAGAAGCTTTCCCTACAGAGTATGCATAGTTAGGATATGCTGTAACTATATGTGCATCAATACTTGTTGTATTAATAATTCTTGATGGATCTCTTTCATGTGAACCTTTTTCAAGAAGATCACGTAAACCTCTTACTAAAGTAAAGGGAGTTTTCAGCATTATTGAAGCAGCATTTATAAATTCATCAGAGGGGTAGTCATCAAAAGGAGCCATAAATGAATATCCTGCATTATTTACGAGAATATTCAATTCATCTTCTTTTTCACATAAAGTATTTATCAATTTCTGAATATCTTCTTCAGAAGTAACATCGGCCTGTACAGCTTCTACATTGCCATATTCTGACAATTCTTTAACTGCTTCTCCTAATCTTTTCTCTCCTCTGGCTGTTATATAAACTTTTTTTGCTCCGAATTCTAAATATCCCTGAGCTATCATTTTACCAATACCACTGGAAGCACCAGTAACTAAAGCGACTTTGCCTTCTAAATTAAAAAGTCTTTCCAACATAATCTTAACCTCCATTGTTATATTAAAACATATAAATCTGTTTTCTTTTAATACATTGATCAAATTCATCAGTGCTGTCTTGCCTATCAACATGATCAAAAGATATAACCCAATGCAAAATATGTAAAATAGATAAACATCATAACAGATATGACATATTTTTATATAGTTTTGATAGCAGAATTTCATATTGCTGGTATTATTACAATTAAGGATTTGAAGCAAACAATAAAAATTTTGTTTTTTAATAATATGAAGGATTGCAGAATTATAAAATGTCTAAATTAGCATGTAAAATTATATTACTTTCTTTCCTGCTGTTTGTCACAGGAATTAGTTATGCTACTACAATAACTGATACCGAAAACATACAGAAAGCTATTGATTCTTTACCTGAAAAAGGCGGTACAATCCAGTTGAAGGCAGGAACTTATTTACTATTAGCAGGACTGCATATCAACCGTTCAAATGTAACAATTAACGGGGAACGGGGAACACTGCTTAAATTGGCAAACAATGTTAATCAGCCCGTCATATTAATTGGCACAGATAAACGGTTCCCGACTAAAAGCGATCTAATAAAAAATATTCATATATCTAATATAGAAATTGACGGCAATAGAAAACAGCAAACCTCAGAGTTTGATTCCGGCAAAAAATGGATTCGAAATAACGGCATTGATATAAGAACTGTTGATAATTTATGGATAAATAATGTAGATATTTATGATACTCGAAGCGGTGGAATAGTTATCAGTTGGAAATCAAAAAGAATATTTATTAATAATTCTTCTTTCCATAACAATTATTATGACGGTTTGGCATTTTATGACAGTAAAGACATTCAGGTCAACAACTTCCTTACTTATGAAAATAGTGGTGCAGGAATAAGTTTAGACAATAAATTAAAACATGTAACTTTCAGTAATGGTTCAGTAAAGGACAACAATGATGTTGGTATTTTCATAAGAGACTCTGAAGACCTTAAATTCCATAACTTAATGATTTACGGCAATGGAAATCATGGCGTATTTATGTCTCACACAACACTTGAAAATTATCCTGGTGTTGTAATAAAAGGAACTGGAATTAGAAGACTATTTTTTTCAGGCTGCGCTTTTTTAAACAACAAAGGTTATGGCTTACTTTTAGCTTCTCCTGCACAACACTCTCCGGATAATACTGTTATAAGCAGCCTCTTTTCAGGAAATGAAGCCGGTGGTATCAAGCATTCTAATACTTCTATTTATACATCTGGAAATGTCCATCACAAATAAAACTGATATTGTTATATACTAGAAATTAACCTATTTACTTCTTCTACGAAAAATATTTAAACACTCTGATTAAAAAATATAACGATTACTATAATATGAATCAAAAAAATCCGGATAATACAAGTCTTATCAATATGGCATTAGAAATTATTGATAACCAATAACTGATCATCAAATTTGTATTTGAGTAAATAATAATTTAGATTTCATCATAAAAGATATATAAAAAATTATCAGATTTATATTTGCATAAATAATTATTAATTCTGATATCTTGCTTTATTAAAAGAAAAAAGTAAAAGCTATTTTATTTTTTTTTTCATAATATAATATTTACATATAATTTATTAATTACACTCTAACCTTCATGTAATTTAACAAAAGGATTTTTTAATGAAAACTAAAACAGAAAACCTTAAACCTGTAAAATTATTAAGTTTGATATTTATAGCAGTACTGCTAACAGGTTTTGCATTCAGCAGTCAGGCTGATATAACAAAGAGTGAAATCATACAGGCCCAAAATGAATGGGGAAAAGATCTTGTTTCAATTGGCAAGGCTTATACTGATGGTAACGATTACAAAAAAGTTGCAACAGAATTAGTTAATAATCTTTATGATTATCAGTCTGGAGAAGTTTTATTTAAACCGACAAAAGCATCTGACATTCCTTTTCGCAAAACAGAAAAAGGGGCAGTTTCATATTTTGTAGGACACAACAAAAACTTTCCTGAAGATAAAGGTTTTGCTCTTGAGCCATGGACTAAAGTAAAATTTATTAATAGCGGAATATATATTCACAATAATATGGCCATGGCCATGGGAGAATATTTCTTTACACCTTCGACAGGCAAAACAGTAAAAGTCGAATATACATTCGGATATATCAAAAATAAGAATGGGAAAGTAAAAATCGTACTTCACCATTCATCCCTTCCTTACTCGAAATAAATTTTAAAAAAATATGATCTTCATATTAAATCAGTCGAAATTAGTTAGTTCTTTTTAAGTTAAAACGGATAACTTAATTCATAAAACTAGAATTATATATAGATTTTCTGCAATAAACCCTTTATGATGAGAATAGGTTTATTGCAGAAATAACATATTCAATGATTTACGCTGTTTAGTACATTTCTTAATGGAAGATTTAAATAAAATTATTTTAAAAAGAGTATTTGCTCCATCTGTTATTGTAGGAATAAAGTTCGATCAATGGATAAATACCTTAAAGAACAATAAATTTTCAATCGACCTACCATATATTCCTAGAGCAATAGCAACGACAAATTACAGCATCTATAATTCGTTATGTTCATTTATAGAACATGTTAAATTTGGAAAACAAATTGCTAAGGTAAAACATTCACCACCTGTATTTATATTAGGGCATTGGCGAAGCGGAACAACTCTGCTCCAGAATATGTTATCAGTAGACAAACAACTGGTTACCCCTACGACTCTTCAAGTTTTTCAACCAAACTCATTTTTATTAAATAAAAATTTGACTATAAAATTATTTGGTAAATTCCTATCGAATACAACTCGTCCCATGGATAATCTAGCCGCTAATTTTACTGATCCACTTGAGGATGAATTTGCTCTTTGCAGCATGACAGGTATGTCTATATACATGGGATGGGCTTTTGGTAAAAACAGAGATGAATTTGAAAAATATTTAACTTTTAATGATATAGACAACAGACAGATAAACATTTGGATAAATGCGCTGCAGACATTTGTAAAAAAAATAGTTTTCAATGACACAAATAGAATCCCTCTTTTGAAAAGCCCGCCACATACTGGCAAAATAAAATATCTGCTTGAGGCATTTCCGAATGCAAAGTTTATAAAAATACACAGACATCCTTTTGATGTCTTTAAATCTACAAAAAATATGCTGATTAAAGTTGCTCCGTGGATGCAGCTTCAGCATTTCAAAGAAGATGGTTTAGATGACTTAATAGTTAATAGGTACAAAACACTTCACAAAGCTTTTTTTGAACAAAAATCACTAATACCTGAAAATAACTATTGCGAAATTTCATATAAGAATATTACTCAGAAACCATTAGAAACAATTAATAAAATATATACTTCCTTAAATATTTCTAATTTTGATAACTTCAAACCTGAATTAAATAATTATTTAACAAGCATTGAATCCTACAAGAAAAATGTTTACAGCGATCTAGCCTGCGATATAAAAAAACGCCTTAAAAAAGAATGGGCTGAAACTTTCAGAATATGGAACTATGACTAAACCAACCTATTTAGTTATAAATTTAATTTTTCAGACTAATGTCCTTATTAAGCAACTTACACTTAGCATAATCCAGCAAGGTATTTTTGCATTATCTGTCAGCTCAAATCTTTTCTCATTATTTATGGTATGATTGTTCATTTGGGTATTGTTCTCGTAAAGCTGTTGTTGCTTATATGTGTATTTTTTTAGATATGTGAAAATTTATTACGTTAGAATATTATATGAAAAAATTATCATTTAAAATATTTTTTTGTATATATAAAAGCTAAAATATAGAATGAAAGTTTATTTAAATTCAGATTCCTGTTAATTATAATATGAATAATACATACACATTTAGAGATAAAGTTGGAATCCTTATCCTCTCATTTCTTATTGTAATCTGTTATTTATACTTCAACATAATGAACATTGTATCTTCCTATAGAAATATAAATTTAATTAATCACTATGGAGAATTCTCCTTTAATGGACACTTTGTAATGTTTTTTATTAGCTGGATAAGCGTATTGGGCCTAGTATATTACAGTTTAAAAGGTTTATTTAAAAATTATAAATTACGTAAAAGAAATTTCTTCTTATTTCTATCATTAATAATATTTATTATTTATTCAATATTGACCTACCCCTTATATATTTTCCCTATATCTAGCTTTTCATGGATTTTTATAAATTTTTTTGGCATGTTTTATCTTTTGTTTTTTATTGCAATGATGGACTGGAATCATTAGTATTTTTTGAACCAATTACATTACGTATAATCCCATAAGATATCGAAGGATTATTTATCAGCTTAAATCTTTTCTCATATATGTGTTTTACTTCTCCGCTGCTTTTTATAATTATTCTATAGTTAAACTCCAAAGATATAATATTTGACTGTATATCAAAAGCCTTTAATTGTTTTTTTACATATCCCAAATCTTTTGTATGTATAAATGACAAAAGAATTTCAGGGTCGTTCATAACAATATTTTTATTTAAGCAGTAAATATCCTGAATAGAGTCAGATAAAAAAAGTAATTTATCATTTGGGAATGATTGTTTTATCCAAAAGATTTCATCCAATTTACTGACACAGCTTTCTAAAAGCAGTAATTTATCTTTAATAATTTTTGTATCTGTTATATTTAAAATACTTGAAGTTATTGACTCTACATTACCATTTTTATCAAATATAGGACTAATATTTAATAACCCTTTATGTTTATTTTTACTTCCTGGAATATCTATTTCAGCATTTAATACTTTTTCACCTGTTTTGATAACATTTTTCTCCATATTGTGTATAATCGAAAAATCATTGTATGAAAATAAATGAGAAAAATTTCTGCCTATCAATTCATTAGTATCTTTGCCGAGATATATTGAAAAAGAACTATTTACATAGGACAAAATATGTTTATTGTCCTTTGTATAAATAAATGCTTGTAAATTATCTATATTCTCTGATAAACTGTTAATTTTATTCTTCAGCTTACTATTTATAAAATTAACTTCGTTAAGTTGTTTTTTTAAGTTTTCTACATAAGTTCTTTTTTCTGTGGAAAGTTCTAAAAATTCATCTGTGTCCAGCTGAACTATAGATTCGCTACTTATATTGTTATATACAAGATTAGATATTTCAGATATTTCTATCCCTATTAAATTTGCCAGATATATAATTTCAGATGGTTTAGGAATAACTTTCCCTGTTTCCCATGTCCAGATTGTTTTTCTAGTTTTATTTAAACTTTCTGCTACAGCCTGCAAAGATATTCTTTTTTCAATTCTTGTTTTCTTAAATTTGTCATTATAAAATTTCATATGTTACTTTTAGTAATAATATTTACTGACAATTTTATTATTGTTACTTTATGTAACATATCATAAATATCTTTATTTGCAACAGTCTTTTTTAACTTCCGCACCTGAGTTAATTGTATAACTACACAAATAAAAAAAGGAAAAAGGAAAATAAATTATGCTTAAAGAAAAACTTTTTGATGCTTTAATGAGTAATACTGGGTTAGATTTAGCAATTTATTTTAAGGATAAAGAAGGAAGATTTATTATTGAATCAGGAGGGACATGGACTATAAAGGATAAAACTACTGGAAAATTAAATGAGGAAACTAATCCAACAATATATGCGGATGAATGGAGAAAGAATGAGCTGGAAGTAATGAAAACTCAAAAAACTATGGAATTCAGAGAGAGGTGCGAAGTCAATGGTGTTGTCAGAATTACTAAAAGCACAAAATTCCCGATATATGATGATGATGGTAGTGTATGCGGAATATGCGGAGTAAGTCGTTTTGTTTAACATATAAAAACAGGAGTGTACGATAATGAATATTTTATTAATAGCACCTAATAAGCTACATTTGTACGACACTGTTTTACCTATAGGTTTAGCACATATTGCTCAAGCAGCACTTGATGCCGGGCATAATGTGGAAATGATAGATTTTTTATCTTGCCCTAGTCCCCTAAAAAGAGTATCTAAATCTATTTATGAATTTAAACCTGACATAGTAGGTATATCCGTCAGAAACATAGATAATGAGGTATTTTTTAATTCACAATTCCTACTTAAGCCTATCAAAGAACTAGTAGTCTTATGTAAAAAAAATACTGTTGTTCCAATAGTCCTCGGAGGTGCCGGATACAGTATTTTTCCACAAGCATCTTTAGAGTATATTGAAGCTGATTATGGAATATCAGGGAATGGAGAAAAAATATTTATTGAATTCCTTAAAGCTTATGAAAATAAACAAAATTTAACAAATCTATCTAATTTTCATACCAAAGGGAACAATATAAATAATCCAAAAGAACATATATCGGAATATAATTATTCATCCACAATTTTACCTGATCCATCTTTGTTTCAATACTGTAAAAATAAAGAAAAGGTTCTCATCCCAATCAAAACACGTCGGGGATGTCCAATGATGTGCAGTTACTGTTCAACTCCATTTTTTGAGGGAACTAAGTTTGATATGATTCCTCCTTCCCATATAGCAAATACACTTGAGAAATATACTAAAGCAGGAATGAACAGATTCTTTTTTGTAGATGATAACTTTAATTTTCCCATGAACTATGCGGTTTCTTTATGTGATAAAATAATTGATAAAAAAATTCAAATATCATGGAGTTGTATAGCATCTCCTGGAAAAATAGATGACACTCTAGTAAAAAAAATGGCTATTGCCGGCTGCAATGAAGTAGCGATAGGCTATGAAAGCGGTTCAGACATAATGTTGAAAAATTATAATAAAAAATTCTCACCGAAAGACATTATCAAGGTAAGCAAAATTTTCAAAAAATATAATATTTCACAAAGAGGCTTTCTTCTTATTGGAGGACCAGGAGAAAACGAAGATACAATAAAAGAAAGCATAACTCTGGCAGAAAAAATTCAATCTGATTTTACACATGTAACATTTGGTATTCGTATTTTTCCGCATACTCAGCTAGCAGAACAGGCTCTATCTGAAAGTATCATATCCCCTGACGACAATCTGCTTTTCCCTAAATTTTATATGTCGAAATATATTAAAAAAAATATATCAGAAATTGCTGCTATAATAAAATCCAGTCATCCTGAATGGATATTTTCAGATGATGACTTTTAAAATCAATAAGTTTCAGAATATATAAAGGATAAAATTATGATTATTAAAAACATAAATACTGTAAAAAGCGAAAAACTGGAATACGGCTCAAGAGGAACTTTCCTTATTACTAAAAATGATAATTCAGACATCATGGCAGCATATTCATATCAATTACCAAATGAAGAAGTCAAAAGACATATTCATAAAACAAGCGATGCCATATATTACATTTTAAAAGGTACTGGATTAATGACTATTGAAGATGAAACTGAAACAATCAAAGCAGGTGATACTATTTTCATACCTAAAAATGCCGAACATGAAATGAAAAACAACGGTTCTTCTAATTTAGAATATATGGTATTTGCCAAATCTGAATTTGATACAGTATTCATAGATTAATAATAAAAAATATAATTAAGGCAAAAGAGAAGATGATTGAAGAAAAAAAATATCCTTCGAGATTGATACTTATTCTTATAGCCCCACTGGGGATGGTGAATTTGATATTTTTAGCTCCTTCTCTTCCTTCTTTAACTCGCTATTTTGCAGTCACTTTCTCTCAATCACACCAGATGGTTATACTGTACTCAGTAGGATATGCTCTCAGTCAGTTAATTTATGCTCCTATTTCAAATACTTATGGAAGAAAAAAGGCTCTATACATTGGAATAGGATTAGCAATTTTTGGCTGTTTGTTATGTTTATTAGGAATATATATACAAAGTTATGTAATTTTAATTGTCGGTAGATTTATCACTGGTATCGGTGCAGGAGCCGGCCCAGTAATTGCTTTTACTGTGGTTAATGATGTTTTTAAAGATAAAAAAGCAAGACAGGCCATAGGGTATTGCCTAATAGGGCTTTCAGTGTTTCCAGGTTTAGCTGCTCTTACAGGTGGATATATTACTCAGTATTTAGGCTGGATTTTTTCCTTTTATTTTATCCTATTCTATAATATTTTTATTCTATTTCTTTCACTGAAGCTGCCTGAAACTTATAAACCTGCTGTTACTGCCAGTATTAAAATAGCTGAAATATGGATGAGTCTATATCATGCAGTAAATAATAAAAAAATAATTATAGCTGGTATTATGTACGGTCTTTCTATCGGTATTGTATTTATAACAGTTGCATATATACCTTTCATAGGAATACATATATTAAATATGAATCCATTTTTATTCAGTATATGTTTTTTCATAGTGTATATGGCATATACTTTGGGAAGTGTTTTCAATATTTTAGCTGCTGGTCATTTTACTCTGCATCGAACCCTACTGTCAGGTATCACCATATCACTTATAGGAGGAATAATCCTTATAATCGCATCTATTACTGGATGTACTAATGTTTTTATTGTTTTTTCAGCCGTATTCATCGCATTTTTAGGCCTTCCTTTAGCATTTGCAAATCTTGCAGTAAAAGGAATCTCTTCTCATGAAGATAAAGCACACGCTACATCTGTTTTTAATTTCAGTTTTTTAATAATAGGATCTATTTCAACCTATTTATTAAAATTCATTGATACGGATTATATCCTTGTCTTAGGTATTTCTTACGTACTTCTCATGCTTATTTCTCTATCTCTGTACAGAATACTTTTCACCGACATTAACTCAAGAATATAAATGCTATTTATTTTATAGGAGCTATACTGTTCAATAATAGTTTATGCTGTATATTTGAGATCTTTAGACTTTTAATAAAAAAATTCCCTACGGATGTAATTGTAGTAAGATATCTTAATAATGTCAGAATTTAATGCAGAAATAAAATATTCTCCGACTCATGGTCAGAGAAGGCTCCTTGATGTTGCCTGCTGTCTTGGCTTTGTAATATATGCAGCATCTATAGTTGTATTTCCAGTATGTTTACTTGAAATGATAAAGGATCTGCATCTAAATTTTACAGATGGCGGAACACTTGAACTTATTAGATCATTTGTCTTATTATGTATTTTATTTCTTGGTGGACAAATAGCGGCAAAAATAGGAAAACCTCTGCTACTATCAATGGGGGGATGGATAACTATAGCCGGTCTTCTTTTATTCAGTTTTTCATTTGACTACCAAATGGCAGTAATATCAATAATGTTAATAGGAATCGGCAGCGGTTTACTGGAAGCAATTATTAATCCACTTGTTCAGGATCTACATCCAAACAACCCTGGAAAGGCTCTTAATATTGTAAATTCATTTTTCCCTCTGGGTGTGTTTGGATCGTCTTTATTTATTGGTAAAGCATTATCACTGAATGTTGACTGGAGAGTAATCATGCAGGTAATTGCGGGCTGCACTGTTGTAGTTTCAGTTATGTTCTACCTTGGACGCAAAGCTGTTCTTCCTCAAAAAAGAACTGGACTTTCGCACATCTATGAAATTATCAAAAGATGGCGTTTCTGGTTATTTGGGACTGCAATGCTTTGTGCCGGTGCTGCTGAATGCTCATTTACATTCTGGAGTGCAAGTTTTGTAAGACTGCGTTTTGATAATTTACCTGAACTCGGTGCCATCGCAACAGCTATCTTTGCCATCAGTATGTTTGCCGGCCGACTTATTTCCGGATATATTACAAAACACATACGTATGCGAAATTTAATTCTGATTTCAGCTTTGCTGGGTACAATTATATGCTTTTTTATTCCAATAGTTAACTCATTGATTTTCTTTGAAATTCTTCTGGCATGTGCAGGATTATGCACCGCATGTTTCTGGCCGAGCATCCTGGCCTTAGCAGCAGAAGAACTTCCAGTTGATTCAACACTGCTGATGATCTTTCTTGCATGCTTTGGAATTCCCGGCTTTGGAATAGCAGGCTGGTTAATCGGCTGGGCCGGTGACAGAATTGGCCTGACAATGAGCTTTCTAATAATTCCAATATTTTTTATAGTTTTGGCTGTTACTTTATTTACTGAAAAATGGATGAAAAAACGAAATATTGAGTAAGATACCTAGCTATATTTCAAATATATTTAGTCACCTTAACTTTGGAATAAATATTATATAATATTTGTTTTTTAAATTGCTATATTATATAATTTATGAATGCATATAAGATTTTTTCTTTGGAGATAAATTTCTAATGTCTACAAAAAAATTAAAATACAAACAACCAATGCTTAATATATTGTCTTCAGTCACTATCGCTGAATGTATAAATGGATCAAACGCATACGATGGGTACTCATGTTCCCCCCAAGGAAATAATATTAGTGTCGGATTCAATTTATGTAGGGTTGGCGCTTCAATTTCAGGCGGCGATCCCAATATCTGTGTAACTGGAGACACTTTAGGCAGTTTGAATCATGGAGACACTTGTGTAGGTGGAAGTGCTGACGGCTCAACCGCAGCATACTGTAATATAGGTTCTGTCTATGTTTCAGGAAGCTGCGATACCGGAACAGGAGGAACAACCTAATATTTGTTTATCTTGCTGTTATAGATTATTCTTTTATACAAATATCTAGACAGGTTAAATAGTTTATCAGACATTAATTACAAATTCCGAATTCTTTTAAAGAATCCGAAATCTGACATCTAAAATTATTTATATCTGCTTTTGGATTTTTCAAGCAAAGTCTCAGGAACTGTTTCACATCCTGATGCTACATTATTCAATACTTCAAATCCATAGGTTTTTATCAATTCAAAAGGTACATTGAACGGTAAGGCATCTTCCTCAGTCTGCTTATTACCATAAGTCCCGTGTTCGTAAAAGTGTTTCGGTAAAGGTCGAATATTAACTCCCCTGCTCTTATTAAACTCATAAATCTTCAATATTGTATTTGCTGAATCTCTTATCATTTTACGTACATCCGCCTTTACTCCTATGGTGTCGTATAACATTTCCAGGTCTACCAAAGTATCTACACTGGGCCCCATGAAAAAGCACAGTCCATTATCATCAATAGCCCCGTACATAGTCATTGCATGCATTGTGTTCTTAATATGTATTTTAGGATCAATTGTATGGTCGGCAGGATCATAAGCTTCTCCAAGAAAATTATGTCTGCCAGGACCTGCACATGCTTCGCCATGACGTCCGTAGGTCCATGACAATCCAACACCTGTCTGGAGAAA
>DASCNA010000050.1:0-3391 GCA_036011305.1 Victivallales bacterium | reverse complement strand
ATGGTCAGTAGAAGGTATTTATTTGAATCATGTCTTGATAAAGAATCCAAAAGAAAAAGTAAATTTATTGATTATCAACTTTAAACATATGCGCTCTTAGAGCAACAGTAACTTCTTCAAAGTAGTATTCAATTTTCTGATAATATTTTTCTGTTATACCTGAGTTAAATGCAGAAAGCCTAAGCCAGTTATTAAACAAAACATTTGCAATTATTTCAGGGTTATATGATTGGTCCAAAAAACCTTTAATAACACCGGCAATACACAGATTAACTTTTGCTGTTTTTTCTTTCAACTCATCATAGGGTAGTTTACAATCAATCATATCGTCAGTAATTAATAGTTTTAACATATCAATATTCTGCCCTAATGTTTGCATTTGACCTGATTGCAGATTGTCCTCATAGGAATCAACAGTAGATTTTATTAATGAGATAGTCTCTTTTAATAAAACATCAGGATTTTTTAACTTAGCATTAATTTTAGTATCACTTACTCTCTGCATATCAGCTTCAAGTTTAAACCAGAAGTAAAATAAACTCATAAAAATGATTTTTATTGGAACATTACTCATAATCAAAGAATTTACAGTCTGTTGAAATGATTTAATTATAAGTTCGGCCTGTCTTTCATTTTCGTTGGAAGGTACAGGGTCGGTAGAATGTATTTCCAGGTGTAGATTTTTGAGTTCATCCAGTAGCATCTGTTCAGACATAATAATTACTCTACATTTTATGATTTACTTTTAGTATTCAAATTTAAATCTTAATATAGAAAATATCAAACTCAACTACATCAAATAAAACCTTATACTGTAAGGTTTTATTTAGTATAGATTCTATTGGGGGTGCCCTGTGGGTCTCTGCGTTTTCGGGCGGTATAGAATTAATATGAACCTGAGTTTATTCATTGTTATATATTATTTTCATATGTTTCAGATAAAACATATAATTGAAAAATGTTATGATCGAAACAGCGACCCCAAAAAATGCATTTGTGGTATTATAATAAAAAGTAATTTCATTTATATGTGTAATCATATAACCAGAAGAGTTTATAAATGGCATAAACATCAATAAACCGGACATAAGAATACTAAAAAGAAAAATTACTGAAACTATGTAATTAAAAGTTGGTGCAAATACTATGAATATAATTCTGCATCCAAGAATAAATAGTATGACAAGAGAAACACCTACTGCACATGCCAAAAATATATTGCTACCATTGAATATGGGATTTTTATATTGTATAAATACTTGTTTCAGCAAAACAGGCAATAAAAAAATAACAACAGGAACAAAAATAATATTTTCATTCCTTTACTTTATTGTTTTTTTAATCAAATTTTAAAACTTTACCATTGTAGTCGAGAGGATTAAGTTTTATTTCTCTTGTTGTATATTTACTACTATGCTTAACTACACATACAAAATCCGGCAATTTTCTTAAATCATAATACCTGTGTTCTCCTTTTTCTTTTTTAGAATATGTAACATTAGCTTTTCGGTTAGAATAGCCATAGGATTGCTTTTCAAACTCTTCACTTTTGCCGAGATCAGATTCAGCCATCTTAGCACCTCTTTCATCGGGTTGCCTGAAATAAACCTTATTGGCTAGATTAAGAAGCAGTGTTTCAGTCTTAAACTGTCCGAGCTTATCCAGGTAGCTTGTTGTGCTTTGAGAAGCAAAAACAACAGTAGATTTTGAACTTCGTATTTTATCTATAACCTTAGAGTCGTCCATACCTTCAGATTTTGTGACTATACTTTGTGCTTCATCTGCAATAAACAGCAACAGATTCTTTTCTTTGAGTTCTTCTTTTTTAAGCTCCTCTCTGAGCTGTGTATGGTAATAAAAGAGTTCCTTCATGAAAGTATTTACATGATCCCTTTCAGAGTATATTGAAGGTATTGAGACACAAATTATTTTACCGTCATCTATATCGGAAAAATCAAATGTGGCTTCTTCAGAACAGAATATCTCAGCAATATCTTTATTAAGATAAGGCGAAAGATAATTTGAAAGAGTTGTAAGAAAACTTTGGAATTCATCTCCACCTTTATCTGCATGATAAAGAAAATCATTTTTAAAATATTTTGCGGCTTCTGTATCTTTGATGTCATCAGGAAGATTTTTTATAATTTCCTGAACGACTGATATATTAATAAAATTTCTTACCTTTACAATTGTTATTTTTTCTCCTCTTCCATCATGCTTATAAATTAAATCTAAAAGTTCCATGGTATGAATAAGTACATTCTTAATTCTTACTTTAAAATGACCTCCTGATCCGCTTCCGCCTTCCGCAGTTCCTGGTGCAGCAACATTTACAATAATATCAGCATACCTTGACCATGGAATTTTGCTGTATGAAAGAAGATTGAATTTATGAGTTGAGTTTCTGCCTGGACCAATAACTATAATTTTATTTCCCTTGCTATAGTTTTTGGCTACGCCTTCGACATCCTTATAAAAAGAACCTTTAGCATCAACCGTAAGACCGCCCCATTTTGGTGTGTTCTTAAAAAGCTGATGAAGAAGATTAATATAAAATCCACTTGTCTTACCTGATCCTGTGTCGCCTGTTACAATCCATCCCCTGCAAAATTCCCTTAATTTCCAGCTTATACCTCCAAGGATTAAAACCACATCATCATTTTTTGCTTTTGAAGTTTTATTTTCCTTATATCTCTTTTTCCCTCCTGTAGGGAAATAGAAAACTGTATATATAAATATTATGCAAAACATAACAGCTGCTAAAATATCTTTGCTGATAAATACAAAAAATAATACAAACAAAATAGATATGAGAAGACTAAATTTTTTAAAGAATTTTCTCGGTTCATGATAGGCTGTTTTTGAGTTAATCATAAAATATAGAAATCCTGCAAATAAAATTGCATAAAGTGCCATTTTTGAATTAACAGCAAAATAGCCTAGTATACGATCAATAATTTTAAATAAATTATGGAACATTACGTATTGGTCCTAATGCTTATGTGATTTTGAAGTTGTCTGAACTGCGACTAAAGACTGAGTTTTTACAATGATGTCACTTAAAAACTTCTTAGTTGTTTCTTTTATGGAGTTTTCTTTAATTTGCGTTGAATCTTTCTGTCCACCAAAGTTTTCTGTAACTTTTATCGTATCAGTTACGCTTTCTTTCACTTCGTCATTTGTTAAATATGATTCTTCTTTAAGAACAATAGAATGTTCTTTTTCTGTCTGGAGGTCAAGTTCTTGTTTATCGGAAGGTGTTTCAGTCACATTTATTAATTCTTTATTTTCTTCATCAATTTTTAAAGAAATTTCTCCAGATATTATTTTTTTATGTTCTTGAGTAAATGTAATAGCATTATCTATTTTGTACTCTTCGTGATAATCATTA
>DASCNA010000049.1:0-18490 GCA_036011305.1 Victivallales bacterium | reverse complement strand
GAAATTCTTTACGAAAAATTAAATTTGTATATTTAATTAAAAAGTATAATAAAATCATCGAAAAAACAAGTATTACACTCAAATATTAAAAACAAAACTGTGCGAAAAGTCTAAACTAAAAATCCATCGAGGATTGCTGGCTTTATGCTTTTTGGGAAAATGCGAGAGCTGTTTTTAATTTCTTCATAAATCAATCCTGGGAAGAACTCCTAACTCGAATTATTAATATGGAAGAAGATCTCTGGGTTCCTGCTAAAGGTCCTCCAGCTCTAATGACTTAGAGAATCTTATATATTTCTTAAAAAACGTTATTAAAAGCGCACAGGAGAAAACTGTATACATTATAAAACATATGAGTTTCTTCCACAAAAAATAAAATTATATAAGCATAAAATTGCAAATTTATAAAAATATCATAACACGATTTAATGAAGAAATTAAAAATTTACTAGAAACTTTCGAATGGAGGTAATATTTGGGAATCGGTCGAGGATTGCTGCTAGTTGCCCCTTACACTTTCTTACCTTTTCGTTTTTTGGGCATTGTACGATTTTCTATTTTGAGAATTTTACGATATATGTGAACCCATAAAATAACCCAACTGGTCACTTTTTTAAAATTATAAAGTACAAGAAATACTGTAAGAAATATTCATTCAACAAAGCCAAAGAAATGTGATTTTTTATAAAACTAGCAATGAGTTGATGAAGAGTTACACCTTCATCGTCTGCCGTCTTTCAGATTATTCATCCATGCCTTTATAATATTTAAAAAAGCCCTCTTTAGTTTTTCTGCCTAGAAGCCCAGCATGAACCATTTTTCTTAATAAAGGACAACATTTAAATTTTGGGTCTTTATAATTATCAAACAATATATCCAGTGAGTTAACAACTGTATCTAACCCTATAAGATCAGCTGTTGCCAGAGGACCCATTTTATGTTCATAACATTTTTTAAAAATTTCATCGACCTGTCTAGGTGTTGCAACACCGTCCTGAACTACAAAGGCAGCTTCATTCATAAATAAATGAGAAAGTCTGTTGGAAACAAAACCTGGAAGGTCATTAACAATAATACTATCCTTACCGATTCTCTTAAGTAATTTCTCCGTAATTTCAACTGTTTTGTCTGTTGTGTGGTATCCGCGTATTACTTCAACTGTTTTTTTCATGGGGACAGGGTTCATGAAGTGAATTCCAATTACTTTATCGGGGTGATCAGTTAAAGCGGCTATTCTTGTAATTGGAATACATGAAGTATTAGCTGCAATAATACAATCATTTGAACATATTGTATTGAGCTTTTCGTATGCCGTTTCCTTTACAGTCAAATTTTCAAAAACATTTTCCACTACAAAGTCCACATCTTTTAAAAGATTGTAATCCTTTGTGAAACATATCCTTTCAAGTACTTCACTTGAGTCTATTTTTATATCCCTGTGGAACATTTGATATAACCTGAGATCACGATTAATTTTTCCCTCAGCTCTAATCAATATATCTGCATTAATATCTAAGAGTATTACTTTAAATCCAGCTTGAGAAAAGTTTTGAGCAACTCCCGTACCCATCACTCCTGCACCGATCACACCAACAGATTTAATTTCCATAATAAAATGCTCCTTCCTTATAATTAAAATAAATATTTTTGTATAATCGTTATGGATTAAATCAAACATTTCATGTAATATTATACAATGAAAAAGATTTGCTATCAATACTTATTTAAAATTAAATTACGAACTATATTATGAAAAAAGATAAAATAAAAATTAAGATCAAAGATTTTTTTTCTAAGTTTATTGGGGGGATAGAGCTTGACGATAATGAAGAACTTTTTTCTTCTGGTCTAGTAAACTCACTATTTGCTATGCAGCTTGTTTTATTTATTGAAAAAGAACTTGAGATTAAAGTCAAAAATGAAGACTTAGATTTGAACAACTTTCAGACTATTAATGCGATAACTGATTTTGTTTTTAAGAAAAAAAACATTTAAAACATTTACAATGTGAGGTTATTATGAATTTTGAGTTAAATAAAAAGCAAAAACAAAAACAACAAGAGTTTAAAGCTTTTAGCGAAAAATATATTATCCCATATGCAGATAAATCAGATGAAGATGAACTATTTCCAAAGAAAATTATTGATAAGTTAGCAGAAAAAGGATATTTAGGTGCTGTCTTGGCTAAAGAATATGGAGGAATTGATCTTTCACCAATTACTTTTGGTCTTTTATGTCATGAACTTGGTCGTGGAAGTCTATCTCTTATCAGTCTCCTAGCAGTTCATGGGATGGTAACAGAGGCTATTCAAAAATGGGGTAGTCAAGACCAGCAAAAGTTTTGGCTTCCACAATTAGCAAAGGGAGAAAAATTAGGAGCTTTTGGATTAACAGAGCCAAATATTGGGAGTGATCCAAAGAGTATTGAGACAACTGCAATTCTTGATGAGGATTGTTATATTTTAAACGGTAAAAAAAAATGGACTTCATGTGGGCAAATTGCGGATCTTTTTTTAATTATAGCCCAGGTTGAAGGTAAACCCACAGCATTCTTATTGGAGAAAAATACTCTCGGTCTTGAAATAGAGCCTATAAAAGGGATGTTAGGGTTTAGGTCAGCTATGTTGGCACAACTGCACTTAAATAATTGTAAAATTCCTAAAAAAAACTTGATTGGTAGAGTTGGGTTTGGTTTTTCACACATTGCAGGGACAGCATTAGATCATGGTAGATATTGTATTGCATGGGGATGTATTGGCCTTGGTCAGGCCTGTCTTGATGCCTGTCTGAAATATACAAGTACAAGAAAACAGTTTGGAGATTATTTGCGAAAGCACCAGTTAATTCAGGAATTGATAGCCAATATGATTACTGAGGTTAATGCTGCAAAGTACTTATGCTATCATGCCGGTTATTTAAAAGAAACAGGAGATCCTGCACAGATAATGGAAACTTCATTGGCAAAATATTATGCATCAAGGATGGCTCTTAGAGTATCCAATGACGCGGTTCAAATACATGGCGCTAACGGCTGCAGTAATGAATATCCTGTTCAAAGATATTTTAGAGATGCTAAAATTACTGAAATCATAGAAGGAAGTAATCAAATACAGCAGATAATTATTTCTCAACATGGCTACCAGCAATATCTGTTTACTGAAAGATTTAAAAATAAAATAAAGAGATAAGTACAAAGGTCCTTGTTGCTCTGCAAAAAAATAACATTTATTTAAATATCATACAGAAATATGGCAAGATTATGAGTGGAAAAGAAAAAAAGATCAAATGTGTAGTCTGGGATCTTGATAATACAGTATGGGATGGTGTACTTCTAGAAGATGAAAATGTTTTGCTAAGAAGCAGAGTAGTTGAAGTTATAAAGATATTGGATGAGAGAGGAATTCTAAATTCTATTTCCAGCAAAAATGAATATAATTTGGCAATATCCAAGCTAAAAGAATTCAGAATAGACAAATATTTCATTTATCCCCAGATAAGCTGGAATTCAAAAGCATCCTCAGTAAAAAAGATTGCGGAATTAATAAATATAGGAATAGATACTTTTGCTTTTGTAGACGATCAGCCTTTTGAAAGGGAAGAAGTAAAGTATTCTCACCTTAATGTACTATGTATTGATGCTGTTGATATAAGTGAAATACCTGATATGCCGGAAATGATACCCCGTTTTATAACTGCAGAATCAAAAGAGAGAAGAAAAATATACCAAAGTGATATAAAACGGAAAAAACTTGAAGAAAAATTTGAAGGTCCAGGTGATGAGTTTTTATCTACTCTAGATATGGAATTTACTATATCAGAAGCCACAGAAGATGATCTTCAGAGAGCCGAAGAACTTACAATGAGAACACATCAGCTCAACACTACCGGGTATACTTATTCGTATGATGAGCTTAATTTTTTCAGACAGTCATCGGACTATAAATTACTCATTTCAGGGTTAGATGATAAATACGGAACATACGGAAAAATTGGTGTAACTCTAATAAAAACGGAAAAGGATGCCTGGTACATAAAACTGCTGTTAATGTCTTGCAGAGTGATGGCAAGAGGCGTTGGCAATGTACTGATTAACTATCTTATGCAGGAAGCTAAAAAGCAAGGAGTCAGGCTGTGTGCTGAATTGATACCTACAGACAGGAATAGAATGATGTATATGACCTATAAGTTTGCAAACTTCAAAGAAAAAGAAAAAAATGGAGATTTGATTATTTTTGAGAATGACCTGTCCATAATACAAAAATTACCCAACTATATAAAGTTAGTTTTAAAGTAACGCTATTATTCTTTTTTATTGCATGATATTCTCCTTTACGGTCTCTAGTGTAAGAAAAACATATTATAAGCTGTTTTATGCATATGTAAAATGAATATTTAAAGTGTATAGAAATTTGCTTTTTAACATGTTTCTAATTATCTGATTTAAAAACTTAATAAAAGAAAAAAAGAAAAAAATGTTTACCTTGAATTAATTGTGGTGTTAATTATGAAAAAAGACATGACTTCATCAGTTGGAGAAAACGGCTATTTTGCTGATCCTTTGGTTCCGTTATTGCTAACTGCTGAAAATGAACAGAATATTATGGCAAAGTTCTCTGCCTTAAAAGAGAGTTTAACAAATAATCCTGGCATATGTGTTAAAACCCTGGCCTTAGCGCTAGCAAATAATTACAAATCATCCTCTAATAGAGGGATTGCAGTTTATAATACCGCTATAGGTCAGTTAGATTTCCCTTTTATCAGTAAAGATAGTATAGATTTAAAATCGTTAGAGAATCGTCCGTTAGCTTTTATGCTCACCGGTGTAGGAAATCAGTATATAAATATGGCTAAAGGTCTTTATCAAAAAGGAAAAAACTTTAAAAAGCACTTTGACTATTGCTGTAGTTTTCTAGAACCTTTGTTAAACCTGAATTTGAAAGATGTACTTTTTCCTGACTCTATTCGTGATACCGTTTCAAAGGATTATGAAGCAAAAAGTGGATTTAATCTAAAGGGTTTATTAGACAAATCCTGTTCAGA
The DNA here is from genome assembly GCA_036011305.1 of Victivallales bacterium. Taxonomy (GTDB): domain Bacteria; phylum Verrucomicrobiota; class Lentisphaeria; order Victivallales; family GWF2-38-69; genus DASCNA01. The sequence continues at coordinate 13,450 of DASCNA010000049.1, read as the reverse complement.
TCTTACAGGAAAAGAGGAAAAGTTGCTTGCTAAAACCGAATATCTTCATCCATTGCTATTTATAGTGGAGTACTCAATTGCACAAATATTGATAAGCTGGGGCATAACCCCAGCCGCTTTGATAGGACACAGTATTGGGGAGTACGTTGTTGCATGTGTTTCCGGTGTTTTATCATTAGAGGATGCTTTAACTTTGGTTACTAAAAGAGCCCAATTAATAGAAACATTGCCTCAAGGTATGATGTTGACAGTTTTAGTAGATGAAGATAAGCTAAAACCTATATTAAAAGATTATAACAGTTTATCTATGGCTGCCGTTAACAGTCTTATATCATGTACCGTTTCCGGAGCAGAAAAAGATATAATTGAATTTGAAGAAGAATTAGGAAAAAGAGAAATAATGTGTCTGAGACTGCCAACCACCAGGGCATTTCATTCTTCAATGATGTCAGCAATAGAACCTGAATTTATTCGTTTATTTGATAATATAAGATTGAACAAAATGAAAATTCCTTTTTTATCAAACCTTACAGGTGATTGGGCTACTGATAAACAACTGGCTGATATTAATAACTGGTTTTTACATACATGTAGTGCTGTGCAGTTTTCCATGGGAATTAAAAAACTCCTTGAAGTTAAGAATATAGTACTATTAGAGCTTGGACCTGGGCAAACTTTAACCGGATTCACTTTTCAGCATAACTTCAAAAAACAGAACCCGAACGGAATTATTCTTTCTGCACTAAAAAATACAAATGATATGCTTTCTGATGATGTATTTTTATTTAACGCATTATGTAAGCTATGGATAAATGGTGTAAAAATTAATTGGGGTTCAATTCTAAAATCAACCTAATATTCTTACTAATTAACTAATACACATATCTTAATAAGATTATAGATTTGTTTTGTATGATTTTTGAAATTTGTTATGGAGGAAAAATTGTGGACAACAAAAATACTGGGTTGACTGAAAGATCATTAAGAAATATTCAAAAAAAAATAATAGACATAATTGCAAGCAAAAAAAATATTGCTCCGAATTCCATAGATATTTTTGCTCCCTTTTTTTCTATAGGATTAAGAGGTTCAGAAACTGTTCAAATTTCAGAAGAATTAAGTATCTGGCTTAGAGTAAAATTGGCTCCGACAGTTTTTTATAACCATCCCAACATTAATGATTTAAGCAAGTTTTTGTCTAATTATTCTGAATTCGAGAGTAGGTCAACAGTAGAAACAAAAAAAAGAGAGAACGAAAAAATTGCAATTATTGGAATAGGATGCCGTTTTCCTGGAGCAAACAATGCTAATGAGTATTGGGATTTATTAAAGAATGTCAAATGTGCTATTAGAGATTTTCCTAAAGAAAGGATTAAATTTGATTTTAATTACGACAAAAATGATCCATCGACGCTTAAGTTATATAAAGGAGGATATATAGATAATATTGATCAATTTGACCCTCTTTTTTTTGGTATATCACCCAAAAATGCTGAACAAATTGATCCTCAGCATAGAATCTTACTGGAAGTTGCATCGGAAGCATTTGAGGATGCAGGAATTAGGGCAGACCAATTATCCAATAATAATGTTGGTGTTTTTGTTGGAATTGCACCTTATCAGGAATATTTTCATATGCAAATTAGGCAAAAGGTTGCTGACATTTATTCTATAAGCGGTACACTACCATGTTTAGGAGCCAATAGAATTTCTTATGTTTTTAATTTGAAAGGGCCTAACCTTGTTATTGATACAGCATGTTCTTCTTCACTAGTCGCAATTCATCAGGCATGTAGGAGTATTCAGTCAGGAGAATCTTCTTTGGCTATAGCCGGAGGAGTGACATTGCTTCTTTCAAATAAAATTACCGGTATTTACAATAATGCAAGACTTCTCGCTCCTGATGGAAGATGCAAAGCTTTTGATAAAAATGCGGACGGTTATGCCAGAGGAGAAGGCGCCGGGATTGTTGTTTTAAAACCTCTATCAAAAGCTTTAGCCGATAATGATTATATATATGCGGTTGTTTCTGGGACAGCGACCAATCACGGCGGAAAAAGTAATGGTATTACTGCTCCTAATCAGCAGGGGCAGGAAGCTGTACTTAGGGAAGCATATATGAATGCAGGTATTCACCCAAATAAAGTAAACTACATAGAAGCTCATGGTACAGCCACTGTTCTTGGAGATCCAATAGAAGCGAGAGCGTTAGGGAGCGTTGTTAGTGATGGACGTAAAAAAGATGATTATTGCTTGATCGGTTCTGTGAAAACAAATATAGGGCACTTAGAGTGGGCTTCAGGAATAGCTTCCTTGATAAAGGTTTGTCTGATTTTAAAAGAGAAGCAAATTCCTCCTTCCTTACATTTCAAGGAGCCTAATCCTTATATTGGTATAGAGAATTTTAATATTAAAGTACAGACTGAACTATCTCCATGGCCTGAAGATAAAGAACCTATAGCCGGAGTTAACTCTATTGGGCTTGGAGGCATAAACGCTCATGTTGTCCTTGAAAGTGCAGATAAATTTATTACTAAAAACAACAAAATTAGGAAAGAAAATTTTATTGATGCAATATCTTCAAACATCAACCTTTTCCTTATCTCCGCACGCAGTAAAAAATCATTAATTGATAACATAATTAATTACAATAGTTATATTAGTAATACCCCAGACTTAAAATTGAATGATATATGTTATTCTGCATCTTTAAAGAAAAATCATTATGCATGTAAGTTGGGAATTATTTGTAAAACAAAGAAGGACTTGTTAGAAAAATTAAAGCCAGAGATTATGGAAAATATAGATGATTCAACTACTTTTTATGGAGAGGTTTTTAGTGGGAAAAAACCTGATCTGGTTTTTTTATTTCCGGACAAATCTAAAAATTGGATGAATAATTTAATTAAATCAGATAACAGTTTTTTTTCAAAAAAGAATTTTTTTGTACGTTTACTTCAAAAATATACTGATATTTACTATAAAATATCAAAAATATCCCTGTTGAACGAATTACAATCATTTACCTATGATGAACCTCAATTAAATAATCTTATTTCAGATCCATTATTTTTTCTATTTCAGTTATTTCTAGTTGAACAGTGGAAGGAAAAAGGAGTTTCCCCTGATCAGTTATTAGGACATGGCCAAGGAGAGATTACAGCAGGGTATCTGTCTGGTTTATTAACAATCGAGGATGCCTTTAGTTTAATTTATCATAGAGCAAGTCTGCTACAAAAATGTCATGTTGAAGGCAGAATGTTGAATGTTATGATTACTTTGGATGAATTAAACAGTTTACTAAAAGAAAATAAAAATAATGTTCATATTTCTGCCATTAATACATCGTCATTCTTGTCTCTCGCAGGGGGAAAAACAGACATTGAATTAATAGAAAAGGTATTGCTAAAGAGTGGATACCATGTTACTGCTTTATCTTCAGAACATCCTTTATACTGTCCTGAAATGAGTAAACTTACTAATGATTTTTGGGATTCTTTTACTCCCACTTTAAATACAGAACAAATTTTGATGACACCTACGAGTTTTGATAATACAGGTTCACCGTTAAGAATAACTCCTTCCTACTGGGCAGACCAGTTAAGTAGAACAATAAACTTTTCAGAAGCTGTCTCGAAATTAATCTCACAAGATTATAATATGTTTATTGAGATGGGAGTCCAATCCCACCTTTCGTTTTTTATCCTAGATATTTTTTACGATTTAGATAAAGATGGAATTGCCATACCTTCAGCAGCTAAAAATAAGAAATTAGATGACTGTATAACTGAAGGTTTGGCAAAACTATATACTTCCGGTTATCCTTTAAACTGGGAAAATATTGTCTCGGAGGGAAACTTTATCAAGCTACCCTCTTATGCCTGGCAAAATCAATCATATTGGATATGAGCAAAATCCGGATTTTTATAAAATAAAATGTTAACATATTTGGAAAGGAATGGTAATGGAAAATAATAATGTTTTAGTTGAGCTACAGGGAATAATAGCAGGTTATATAAATGTTGATCCGGATCAGTTAAGTCCTGATCTTCCTTTTCTTGAAATGGGGGCTGATTCACTAATTATGGTCCGTGTATTAAGAGAGATTGAAAAAAGATATAAAGTAAAAATACCGGTTCGTATGACTTTCGGCGGTCTGAATACAATTAAATATTTAACCGAAAATATTATAGAAAAATCATTAGAAAACTCCAGTCAGGTTGAGGAAGGTAAGACAGAAGCATTGCAGGAACAGGTTCCAATTTCTTCAGTTACAGTCGTACAAGCGGAGGAAAAAATTACAGATTTCATTAAGACTGTTCCTGAAGAAGGTGAGAAGGCTATAGCCATGATGCTGAATTCTATGGAGGATAATATACCTGTAAAAGAAGCAAGGAAAGAGACTCCAAGAAAAACTGTAAAATCCTGGCAGTCAGCCAAAACAGAAAGTACAAAGAGAGCATATAAGAAACGCCAGCAGTCCCATCTTGATGCTTTAATCAGGCGTTTTAATAAGAAGACTCAAAAATCAAAAGAGTTGACCCAGAAATACAGAAAAATATTGGCTGACAGTAAAGCGACAGTGGGCTTTAGAATGTCTGTAAAAGAAATGTTATATCCTGTTGTTGGATCCAGGACAGAAGGTTCAAGATTATGGGATGTAGACGGCAATGAGTATATTGATATTACTATGGGATTCGGGGTACACTTATTTGGATATAGACCGGATTTTATAATGAGTACCCTTAACGAATATGTTAAAAATGGATTGCAGCTAGGTCCTCGTTCTGAACTTATAGGTGAAACCGCTGAACTGATCTGTGAATTTACGAATATGGAACGTGTTGCATTTTGTAATACTGGAACAGAATCAGTTATGGCTGCAATAAGGCTTGCGAGAGCAGCTACTGGAAAAGAAAGAATTGGTATGTTCAGGAACTCCTACCATGGTCATTCAGACACTACTTTGGCTGAAGGGCAGATTGAATCCGAAGATGGGAGTTTATTTGCTGTTACTCCCGGGATTCCTCAAAGTTCTTTAAAAGATATGCTTGTTTTAGATTATGGTGATAATGATTCGCTGTCGAAAATTCAGCAACATGCAGATGAGTTGGCTGCAGTTCTTGTTGAACCTGTACAAAGTCGCGATCTTACTCTTCAGCCTGTGGAATTTTTACATGAATTAAGAGAACTTACAACTAAACTTGGAGTTACTCTGATTTTTGATGAAATGATTACAGGTTTCAGATGTCACCCTGGGGGCGCTCAGGCTTTTTTTGGAATTGAAGCAGATATTGCAACTTACGGTAAAATTCTGGGTGGAACTCTACCTATAGGTGTAGTTGCAGGGAAGGCTAAATATCTGGATGGTATTGATGGTGGAGGTTTGTGGAAATACGGAGATAATTCATTTCCTGAAGCTGATCGAACTTTTTTTGGCGGCACATTTTGTCAGTATCCGGCAGTCATAGCCACAGCTAATGCAATTTTAAATCAGTTAAAAAGGGAAGGCCCCACGCTTCAGGAAAATTTAAATTTGAAAACAAAGAAATTTGCTCATACCCTCAATGAATACTTTAAGGAGAATAAAATACCGATAAATGTAACATATTTTTCTTCCACATTCCATTTTGACTTTGAAGGAAACCTTGACTTATTTCATTATCATATGCTTGAAAGAGGTGTATATATATGGGAATGGCGGCATTGCTTTCTTTCAACTGCCCATACAGATGATGATATAGAGTTAATCATACAGGCGGCTAAAGAAAGTGCGGAAGACTTAAGGAGAGGTGGATTTTTACCTGAAGATACTCCAAAACCTAAAAATTTAGAATATCATCCTCCCGAGGATTTAAGAAATTTAACAAGAGAACAGAAGCAGCTTTGGCAGATTGCTCAAATGGAAGAAGATGAAAAAGCAGGTTTAGTTACCTACAATGTTTCAGCAGGTATCAGGTTAGATGGAGATTTCAATTATACAGTAATGAAAAATTCAATTCTGAGAATTATTAAGAGGAATGATATACTTAGAAGTACAATTGAACCATCAAAAATTATGCAGAAAGTTTTACCTGAATTTAACTTTGAACTTCCTGTTGTTGATTTTTCTAAGAAAAGAAAATCCACTCATAAAAAAGCTGTTGGCAAATGGCTTAAAGACTTTAACAGTAGAGCCTTTAATATAATAAATATTCCGCCTTTTGAAGCAGCTGTTTTAAAGATATCAGAAAAATCTCATATTCTTGTTTTGAAATCTCACCATATTTTTGTTGATGGAATTACATTGGGAATAATAATCGAAGAACTTGCTGAACTATATTCAGCTGGATGTGAAATAAGAACTCCTCAACTGAAGGAACCTGTAAATGTCTATATTGAAGATAAAGATGACAGTAATCGGGAATCAAATTTAAAATACTGGACTGAGAAGTTATCAGGAGGTGTTTCAGCCTGTAATTTGCCCTATGATTACAGTCGACCGGAGAAACGAATACACAGAGGCTGTAGCAGACAGCTTGATTTTAATCAGGAGCTTGTGGATAAACTCCATGAATTTGCTATCAAAAATAACTCTACTTTGTATGCTTTGCTGCTTTCTCTCTTTTCTTCTTTTCTTTATAAAATTTCCAATTCTGAAGAATTCTTCATTGGAACTGCGACTTCGGGCAGGTATTCAAATGAGACAGAAAGATTGATGGGGCATTATGTCAGCGTTCTGCCCCTAGGAATACATATTGATCCAGACTATTCTACTATTAAATATTTTGAGGAAGTTACAACTAACTTCTTTCAGAGTTTGGAATATGAGGACTATTCATTTGCGGAATTATGTGAAAGAGTTCAAACTGATATAAATAAATTTCCATTTACACCAATACTTTTTAATATGGATAAAATTCCAGATACCATAACATTTACCGACCTGAAAACAGAATGGTTTTCAATTCCGGTTTCTTATGTAGACAAGGATTTATTTTTAAATTTCATTGAATGGAACGGTAGATTAACTTTGGAATGTAATTTCAGTTCTGAATTATTTGATCCCGATACTATAGATAGAATTCTTCAATATTTCAGTGTGTATATTGAAAATTCGGTAAATAATCCGGAAAGATCAATTGCCGAACAATCTATAATTTCTGATGAAGAACTTCAAAAAATTCTAATTGAATTTAATGATACAGGAGCGCCTTATCCTAAAGATAAAACTGTACATCAGTTGTTTGAAGAACAGGTTGAAAAAACACCTGATAATGTAGCTGTTGTCTTTGAAGATAAAAAACTAACTTATCGAGAACTTAATGAACGAGCTAATCAACTTGCACATACTATACGGAAAGAGTACAGGAATCATTGGGATGAAGAGGTTAAAAAAGATACTATGATAGGACTTTATATAGACCGCTCTCTCGATATAATAGTTGGTATCCTTGGAATACTTAAATCAGGAGCCGCCTATGTTCCATTTGACACAGCAGATCCTGAAGAGAGATTGAAATTCAAGATAAATGACTGTGGATGTAAAATGGTGCTTACTTCTTCAGGACGTACAGAGAACTTAGTATTTTTAATGGAGACAGATACTCTTCCAGTAGCCATAGACAAATATTGGACTGTAATTGGAAAAGAACCAAAATCAAACCCTGAACATATAAATAAATCAACAGATCTTGCATATGTCATATATACGTCGGGTTCTACAGGAAAACCAAAAGGTGTAATGATTGAACATTTTTCAATAAATAATTTAGTTAAAAATAGTAATTATATAGATATTTTAAAAACTGACACGATAGCTTGTCTTGCCAGTATTGCATTCGATGCAGTAACATTTGAAATTTGGGGACCATTATTAAATGGGGCTTCATGTGTTTTATTCACAAAAGAATCTGTGCTTTCAGAAAAAAAAATAAAAAACGAATTTACTGATAAAAAAGTTAAAAAGGCATTTATTACTACTGCATTATTCAATCAGTTAACTCTATCTGCGAACAACAATCCACTCTTTATACTTGATGATATTTTGTTTGGTGGTGAGGCATGTAACCTGGCTAATATACAAAATTTTTTATCTAAAAATAATAAGACAAGATTAGTTCATGTCTATGGACCAACTGAAGCAACAACATTTGCTTGCTATTGTGATCTAAAAGAAAAAATCGTACAAAACTGTGTTCCAATCGGCAAGGCGCTATCAGGTAATACATTATACGTATTAGATACAGCTTTCCATCCAGTCCCGATTGGAATGCCGGGCGAGTTATATATAGGTGGAGATGGACTAGCAAGAGGCTATCTGAATAGACCTGAATTAACAAAAAAACGCTTTATAGAAAATTCGTTTGCTTCAGATGAGGACAGGGCTAAAAACCGCAATCTTAGAATTTATAAAACTGGAGATTTGGTGAGATGGCTTCCAGACGGTAATCTAGAGTTTCTTGGGCGTAATGATAATCAGATTAAAATAAGGGGATACAGAATAGAACTTGATGGAATAGAAAACTGTATGCTAAAAATTCCAGGTATACAAAATTCTACAATTATAGTAAAAACAGATGACTATGGTGATAAATACATGGTGGCTTTTTATACCGGCAGAAAACTGAGAAGCAAAGATATAAAAAACAGTCTAAAGATATCTTTACCTGAATATATGATACCGGCATTTTTTATGTTTTTAGAAACGCTACCAATAAATACTAGTGGTAAAATTGATAAAGACAGCTTAAAAGAAATCAAACTTTTATCAGAAGCTGTCTCTCAGACAGAGATTCTACCACATAATGTTGTTAAATTGAGGTTAGTAAAAATCTGGATATCTATCCTAAAAGATAGATATATGACGGACCATGATAAAAGTTATTTTGATATTGGGGGGAACTCGATGTCTGCTGTTCGCCTTGTTTCTATGATTAACGAAAATTTTGGAGAAAATTTATTAGTAAATTGGACTTATAAAAATAATACGATAAACAAACAGGAAAAATATCTAATTAATAAAAATTCGGCATTAAACTATCAGCCAGTTATTAATTTTAATATAAACCATCGTGCATCTTCAGTTCCGTTGATATTTATACATCCCGGATTGGGAAGTGCTGAATTATATTGTCCTTTCACATCTTATTTAAATAAAGACCAGGCATTTTACGGAATTGAATCATATAATTTTTATAATACTGATAAACCTATAAAAACAATATCGGGACTTGCTGAACTTTATCTCAAACATATTCTATCTTTTATTTCATCTAAACCTATCGCTATTGGGGGATGGAGCATTGGCGGCAACATAGCATTAGAAATAGCGAATCAGTTAGTTGAAAAAAATATAAAAATACATAGTCTTTATCTGTTAGATAGTCATTTTTTGAAGAATAGTGAAATGGCTAAGGATTATAGAGTAGGGCTGAAAATAAATAACAGTGCTTTGTATAATGAATTATTAAAATCCGGTAAATATGGGAAGAGACTTTTAAGTTTAGGCAGGATTGAATATGAATCATTAAAGGCATATTCTCCAAAACCATATAATGGGAAAGCAACTTTATTTAAAGCTAAATATGGATTCAGGCTTAAAGGAAAGAATCCTTTTGATAAAAAAGATAACGGCTGGAGTAATCTAATAGATGATTTAAATATAAAAAATATAGAAGGAGATCACTACTCTATAATTTCAGATAGTAAGCAAATAGAGGAAATAGCTGATGCAATACAATCAGATTTGATATAATATAAGGAAATTAATATGCATAAAATTATTCTAGTTAACATGCCTTTTGCTAAATTAAACTTACCTTCTTTAGGATTATTGCAACTGAAAGCAGCAGTAGATGAAAAATTTGGAGATAATGTTTGTACAGAAATAATTTATCCAAATATTGATTTTGTCGAATATTTTGGAGGAGTTGATAATTATTTATTAATGGAGTCGCTGGATTCTATTAATAATTGTTTAGGGGAATGGTTTTTTCGTCCATTCGCCTTTCCTGATGCGCTGAATAATAATGAAGATTATTTTGAAAGATATTATTCAACTAGTGATTCACGTTCTGAATATATAAAAAAACTTATTTTGGATAAAAGGAATAATGTTGAAAGTTTTTTTGATTTTGTTATTAACAAATATAAGCTTGACTCTGCAGATGTAATAGGTTTTACATCAATTTATTTTCAGAATTCAGCATCATATAGCCTTGCTAATAAACTGAAGAGTATCAACCCTCATATTACAACGGTTATGGGTGGTACAGACTGCTGCTATCCAGCTGTAAAAGCGATGGCTGGACAGATAAGCTCAATAGATTATTTTTTCTCGGGAAATTCATTAGTATCATTTTCAGAATTTCTTAATTGTCTTTTTTGGGGAGAAGAACAAAACATCTCTAAAATAAATGGAATTTTCCCAAATTTCACCTTTGATAAACATAATAAAGCTGGATATAAACATGTTCAGGAACCAGATGAATTAGACCTTAACATTAATATGGATTTGGATTATGCAGGGTTTCTTAAAGCTTATAAAAATAGCGTTTGTATTAAAGAACTTCCTCCCATATTAACTTTTAGAACATCCTGTGGATGTTGGTGGGGAGAAAAATACCAATGTTCTTTTTGTGGCATAGATAAGGGAGAATTTTTAAAATATAAAAAGCTGGAACCCCGGAAAGCAATCAAACAGTTTTGCAAACTTTTTGAATTTTCTTCAGAATGCAAGAATTTTTTTGCTTGTGATATGATCATGCCTCATAATTATCCCAAAGATGTATTTTTCGAGTTAAATGTACCTAATGATATTGAGATATTTTATGAAACCAGGGCTAATTTAAGTTTACAGGAATTGCAGAGCATGGCTGCAGCCAATATAAAATTTATTCAGCCGGGAATAGAATCTTTCTCAAGTTCAACATTAAAACTCATGAATAAAGGAACAACTGCCTTCAGCAATATTGTCTTTTTAAAAAAATGTCTTTTAGCAAATATTGGTTTAGAATGGAATTTATTAATAGGAACTCCAGGTGAATTGGAATCTTCTTTAGAAAAACTTTTTAATGATCTCCCTTTACTAGCTCACCTTTACCCTCCTCAGGATATTTTTCCAATAAGATTTGATAGAAACAGTGACTATTTTATTAATCAGGAGACATACAATTTGGTACTTCGTCCTTTTGATTCATATTATTTTGCTTACCCTTTTCCTGAAGAAACTATAAATGATATTGCTTATTCATTTTCAAACTATAATCCTTCGACAGAGTATTGGGATGGTATTTTTAACTGGGGAGAAAAGCTTCAGAAAAGAGTAAGTGACTGGAAAGCCTATTGGAGTATTGAAAAAAAGAATTTACCACAACTTTATATGACAGAGCAAGACGGCAAATACTTAGTTTTTGATACAAGGACAAATAAATGTATAAATCATAAACTTACTTCAAACGAAGCCGGAATTCTTAAGCTTCTTAATGAGAACCCTTTGAAGAAGGAAAATATTTTAAAAGCAATGCTAAATTTGGAGGAACCTGAATTAAATAATTCTTTGCAATCATTACATTCAAAAAAATTACTTTTTGAAGAAGATAATACATTTTTAGGACTTGCTTTAATAGGAGAGTATTCTCTTTCATTAGAAATAATAAAAGAGACACCACTGTTAGAAAACATATCTAATCAAGGTGTCTTTTGATTATAAATTGTTTAAGAAAAGGCTTTGAAATCATCGTTATGTTCAATATAGGAATATAAAAATAATGAGTACAATATAATTATGTCTTTTTATTATTTTGGCTTTACTTCCGGGTATTATAAAAAAGAACTAAAGGAGTCATCTGTTTTATCATTACCGCTTATTGCTGCTTTACTATCTCAAAAAGGGATAGGGGTTGTTAATACAATAATGATGGGAATGCTTGGGATAAAAGAGTTGGCAGCCGGTGCACTTGGAGATTCTTTATTTTCCATATTTATGGCATTTGGTTTTGGGGCTCTCAGCGCAGTTGGAGTTCTGATAGCAAGATCCGCTGGGGAAAAAAAAGATTCAAATATTGGAAAAATAACATATAATGGTATATATTTAGCCTTTATATTTAGTATTATTTTTATATTTATTTTATGGTATACACCACAATTTCTTCTCTTAATAAAACAAAATCCTGGAGTTGTATATAAAACTAAAGAGTATCTCCATTCAATAGTTTGGGGTTTACCTGCTCTTTTAGGCTTTTTTATATTACAGGAATTTTCTGCTGCGTTGAATCACCCAAAAGTTATTACTGCTTTTTCATTGCTTGGAATACCTGTTGTTGCTATTTTAAATTATATTTTTGCATTTGGTAAACTAGGTTTTCCGGCTTTAGGTATTGCCGGAATCGGTTTTAGTACAGCTATTGTTCAATGGCTAACTTTTATAGGCATGTATATTTATCTATTGTACCATAAGGATATTGGCAGATATCTAAGGATTACTTCCACAAAAGATTATCTTACATTAAAATATTTCAAAGAAATACTAACTATTGGATGTCCTGCAGGGTTTACTTTTGTCTTAGAATTGGGGATGTTATCTATTTCAGCAATAATGATGGGGTATTTTGGGGTAGTTGTTTTGGCAGCTCATCAAATTGTTTTAATGAGTACAACAATATTCTGTAGATTTCCTTTAGCTATTAGCATTACAACTGCAATTAGAGTCAGCAAAAATGTTGGTTTAAAAAAATTCAGGAATGCTAATTTATCAGTATATATTAATTTATTTTGTGGTTTTATTATTTGTGCTGTTTCCTGTATTTTTTTCTTCTTTTTTCCAGAATTTATAGTAAATATATTCATAAGTTCAAATGATGCTAATTTTTATGAAGTATTATCTGTTGCAACGATTTTGTTTTATTTTGGTGCAGTTGTTTTGTTGTTAGATTCTTTTCAAACAATTTTAAATGGAGCATTAAGAGGTATGAAGGACACATTTATTCCGATGATATTTTGCTTAACTTCATATTGGCTATTCGGTGTTGGCGGATCATATACCCTGGCTTTTATATTGAAATTAGATGAGTATGGAGTATGGGGAGGACTAGTGCTTGGGCTAAGTGTTTCAAGCATTCTTTTATATCTTAGGTATTTGAATACCCACAAAAAATTAGCAGAGCCCATAACTACTTAGGGACTGACCTTACGCAGTAGCGTATAATTTTTAAAGGCTTTGTTGAGCATAATAATAAAAAATGGGTCTGTATATCTAAGCGTTTAAACTTTTAAAACTCAATTAATTTGCTGGGTAATCAATTTTAATTTGGGTAATTTGTAGAGCTGTGAGGCTTTGTTGAATGAATATTTCTGCTCTCGATTCCAGGCATTATTATGTACGTTTCACTTTATATGCATCTGGCATACCAAGAGAATTCATTTTGTTTAAAAGGTTACAGTTAATTTTAAATTCTACCTCCTGATTTTC
>DASCNA010000048.1:0-9011 GCA_036011305.1 Victivallales bacterium | reverse complement strand
AAAGTTAAGGTACATAAGGTTATTCCGGAAGCGGGATATTCGGCAATTATCGCTTTATCAGATATTTCGGATTTAGAGAAAGAAACATATTATCGTGTTAGAGTAGAACAGAGAAATGGACAAAAAGCCTGGTCCAGTCCAATATGGGTCAAAAAATGAAAAGAGTGAGAGTTTTTTATGGATATTTCATTAAGTTTATTATTTTATAAAATTTTATGGATGCTGCCGTTAGGCGTTGTAGTCGGTCTGTTCGGTACACTTATAGGTGCCGGCGGAGGGTTTATTCTTGTGCCTATTCTTTTGCTTGTTTACCCTCATAAAAGTCCGAATACAATAACCAGTATATCTCTTGCTGTAGTATTTTTTAATTCATTTTGAGGTTCCTGCATCTATGCTAAAATGAAAAGAGTTGATTTTAAAGCCGGACTTCTTTTTTCGTGTACTGTAATTCCTGGTGCCGTTTTCGGCGCCATTAGCGTTGAATATATTCCCAGAAATGCATTTGATTTATTATTTGGAATAATACTTGTATCTATTTCTATATTTTTAATTTTTAAACCTGAATTGACTTGTGCAAGAGAGGTGAAAACCCGTGGAATATATATGCTGAGAAATATTACTGATGCAGACGGTATAAATTATATATTTTCATTTAATCCAATTCTTGGTTTGGCTATTGGTCTAATTGTCGGCTTTCTCTCAAGCCTTTTAGGTATTGGGGGGGGGATAATTCATGTTCCCGCACTTGTACATTTCCTCGACTATCCTGTTCATCTGGCTACTGCAACCTCTCATTTTATGTTGGCTATCATGTCTTTGTCTGGGTCGATGGTTCATGTGTTTTCAGGTGCTCTTAAACATGGCTGGCTTGAAGCTGTAATATTAGGGGCAGGAGTTATAATAGGCGCTCCTATAGGTGCTAGATTATCCAATAAACTGCATGGGAAATGGATTATCAGATCTTTAGCAATTGCATTGGCTCTGGTTGGTGTCAGAATTTTATTTACTGTAGTTTAATTTATTATCAGATCGGTATTTGCGAACAAGAATAATGCATGATTTTTTAAGAATATTTCTGAACGTCTATTTAAGTTTGAATGCATTAATTTGTATTTACTGCATATGTAAAAACATGAGAAAAGAATATGCCGTCAGTCATTTGAAAGCTTTTATTATATCACTTAAAAAAGGTTTAGTTCAGTTTGGGCTTAATTTTCTGATATTATTGATAAATCCACTTTATCTATTAATTATAATAGTTGTTTCATTATTAATTTTTTTATATCAATAATTTGAAATTTTTTGATATAATATTCTTTTAAAGAAACATTATTTTAATTTTTTGAACGATTGAGAGTAGTGAAATTAACTTTATCTGGACAGGAATTATAGATCTATGGATAAAAACAGTTTAAGAAGGAAAATTTTAACTGAAAGAAAGAAGCTGACAGGTAAAGATATAACAGAAAAAAGCGACAAAATTGTAAGTTATATAATAAAAAGTGAATATTTTAAAAAATCAGTTAATATTTCATGTTACTATCCATATAAGAATGAAGTTAATCTTATATGGTTAATGAATTTTAGTGATAAAAAACTGTTGTTTCCAAGAGTTGTTGAAGGAAGCAGAAAACTTGATTTTTATGCTGCCAATTCTCTCTGTGATTTTGAAAAAGGTGCGTATGGTATTATGGAACCTAAAAAAAATCTTCCAGTTATCGAGATAGATCAGATTGATCTTTTTTTAACACCAGGGACAGCATTCTCAAGGGAAGGTGAGAGAATAGGATATGGTGGCGGATATTATGATACGACTCTTCAGTTTAAAAATAAAAATGCAAAAATTATAGGTATATGTTTTGATTTGCAGCTTGTTGAATCAGGTTTTGCTGAAAAGTGGGACAGAAAAGTTGATGAATTAATTACGGAATCAGGTGTTATATATACTTAGTTATTTAATTTTCATTTAGGACTGTAAATAGAAAAACTAAAGAATAAATAACACCTATAAAGTGTATAATAGTCCAAAAAATTGTACTGGAATCAAAAATTTTCAGATTAAAGAAGAGTGGATTATATACTATCATTAATATCACAAATACAACAGATGAAAACAAAAAGAACATTGGATTATTCTTATTAACTATATTTTTATAAACTCCTATTACTGCTATATAGAGCAGTAATATAAAACTTACAGTTAGCACGGAAGATAAATAAAAATAAGGATCATTTAAGAATTTTTGATGAAGAACAATAGGTTTAGCCGGTTTGTTTATATCCATAAAATGCAAAATGCTCAAACCGAAAAAACCGAGAAAAGAAAGTAGTGAAAATACAGTTGTAATTTTTTTATCTTTACCCATAAAAGTCATAGTATTTTATCCAATGTATTTTCAGCAGTATATTTAATTATATTACATAATAATCTGTATTTCAAAATAAATCTGTTTGCTACGAAAAAACCAGGTAATTAGTTTGATAATAAATTCTATTGTTCTTGAAATGTAGTAGATATTTTGGAATGTTGTATATTATATTTTTTTTATTATTAACAGGGGAGTGATATAATGAATTGTAGAGAAAGAGTATTAACGACTTTGAATCATAATGAACCTGATAGAGTTGCTGTTGATTTCGGTAGTACTGCAGTTACAGGTTTACATATACTTTGTATAGAACAAATTCGTAAATTTTATGGCCTTGAACTATTACCAGTTAAAGTTTCTGACCCCTACCAAATGCTTGGACAACTTGAAGATGATCTGCTTGAAGTTTTAGGTGTAGATACTGTTTCCTTACCCGCACCAACTACAATGTTTGGATTTCGAAATGAAAACTGGAAGCCGTTTAAAACACAATGGGGTCAGGATATTCTTGTTGCTGATAATTTTAATACTACTAAGAATAAAAATAATGATTTATTTATCTATCCTGATGGAGATTTATCTGTATCACCCAGCGGCAAGATGCCCGATGGCGGTTTTTTCTTTGACTCAATTATCAGACAGGACCCGATTGATGAAGCAGAATTAAATTTTAAAGATAATCTTGAAGAATTTAGTTTGCTATCTGAAAAAGATATAGAGTATTATAAAAATTATGCTCTTAATATAAAAAATTCAGGCAGAGCTGTTATTGCAGGAATCGGCGGAACAGCAATTGGAGATATATCTATGGTGCCTGCTCCCTTCCTCAAACATCCAAAGGGAATTAGAGATATTGAAGAATGGTATATATCCACTATTATGAGGCAGGATTATCTGCATAAAATATTTTCAAAACAAACAGAAATTGCTCTATTAAATCTTGCTAAATTAAATGAAGCTGCCGGTGATATAATCGATGTTATTTTTATATGCGGGACAGATTTTGGAACACAGACTTCATCTTTCTGCTCTACAGAAACTTATGAAAGTTTATATGCCCCTTATTACAAGAAAATGAATAACTGGATACACAGAAATACTAAATGGAAGACGTTTAAGCACTCATGTGGGGCTGTCTTTAATTTTATGCCGCATTTCATTGAATCCGGTTTTGATATAATTAATCCAGTTCAATGTTCCGCTTCGGGAATGGATCCAGCCTTATTAAAAAAAGAATTTGGGAAAAATATAGTTTTTTGGGGTGCAGGTGTAGATACTCAGAAAACGTTAGCCTTCGAAACACCTGAACAGGTTAAAAAACAGGTTTTGGAAAGATGTGAAATATTTTCAAAGGATGGTGGCTTTGTATTTAATGCTATTCATAATATACAGGCTAATACACCTATAGATAATATTATTGCTATTTTTGAGGCTCTAAAAGAATTTAACGGAAATAGTTGAATTGAATCAATATTTTTTATTTACATAATTAATTTGACATAATAATATTAATTTAATTATTATGATTATATTGTCTTTAATATCCCAAATGTCATAAAAGCAATTATAATTCTATCAATGATATCTCTTATGTGATAAAAAATACTCCACTTTGCTTCTATTGACACAGTGTAAAGGATTAACTCTAAAGTATTTTCTTTTATAGAAAAAATTTAGAGTTTAAAGTTGAGAAAATATAATGATTTTTGGGAAGTATTTTATTCAGAAATAAGAATAGTTCAGTTATTGATACTTGATTATGTAATATCTCCCTCACTCAATGTTGTTGCTCCTTAGGTGTTATAGTTGTATTGGTCAAATTTTTTTGACATTATTTCTGAATAAAATACTCGTTCCTAAAATCTATTTATTATCACTGAAAATAATAAACGGGGATGTGTTTAATGAAAAGAAATATTTCTACTTTTGGTTTGCTTTGTGTTTCAATTAGTGCAATTATGGGGTCAGGTTGGTTATTTAGTGCATTTTATGCAGCAAGTGATGCTGGACCTGCTTCGTTGATATCGTGGATTATTGGCGGTGTTATTATTATTTTAGTTGCATTCACTTTTGCTGAAATATGTGCAATGCTTCCAGTGTCAGGATCAAGTGTTAGAATTCCTAAATTTACTCATGGCAATGTTGTAGCTATAGTTTTCTCATTGATTATATGGTTGACGTATGTGACATTAATGGTTATTGAAACGCAAGCAGTAATTCAGTATCTGAGTTATTTTTATCCCTGGCTGGTTAAATCAGGTGGAGGGTTAACATTAAGTGGATATGGAATTGCCGCTATTCTTATGATTATTATTGCTGTGATTAATAACTATTCATTAAGATGGCTTATTAACTTTAATGCATTTCTTACTGTTATTAAAATAGCTGTTCCTGCTTTTTTCTGCGTATTAATAATAGGTGCTTTATTTTCAGTTCATCATTTAGTTCACGCAGGAGGTTCTTCTTTTGATCCAAACGGTGTTCATGGTATATTATTTGCTATCGCTGCAGGGGGCATTATCTTTACATTTAACGGTTTTAAACAATCAGCTGAATTAGCCGGAGAAGCTCGTAAACCTCATATTTCTGTACCTGTGGCAATAGTTGGTTCCATTGCCGTATGTTTAATTATATACCTTCTGCTTCAAAGTAGTTTATTGACTGCTATTGCTCCGCAGAACATTGCATATGGCTGGTCTCATATTCATCTGGCTGACAATAATAGCCCTTTAACCAGTTTATTAGTGCAAAGTAAAATATTATGGTTTATTCCTATAATACTTTTCGCTGCAGTTCTATCCCCTTTTGCTTCATCCCTTATATATTGTACCGGTAGTTCAAGAACTCTTTTTGGTATAGCAATTAATGGTTTTTTTCCGAAAGCTTTTGCTAAGACAAATAAAAAGAGTATACCTTTCCGTGCTATATGGTTGAACTTTGCTATTGGAATGTGTATTTTTACAATGTTTAAAGGTTGGGCTTCAATGTCTGATTTTATAACCTGTTTATTGGCACTGTCATATGCTACGGCGCCTTTATGTCTCGTTGCATTAAGACTGCAGGCACCAAAACTCAGACGTCCGGTAAAACTTCCTTTCGGTATGGTATGGGCGTATGTCTCACTAGTATTTAGTACAATGTTTATTTACTGGTGCGGATGGAATATTATATATAAAATGGGGATATTCCTATTTATATGTTTACTTGTAGTTCTATTTTTTCAGATTGTTCAGTATAAAAGGAAGCAAGAATCTTCTATGAAACTGAACTGGCGCCCATCCGCATGGGTATGGACATACTTTATAGGAGTAGTATTTTTCTCATTCATCGGAAACTATGGCGGTGGTCATCACTGGCTGGGCGGTATCTCTATTGCCGTATTAATATCTATATTCTGTCTAATAGTTTTGTTCATAGGTGCCCGTTTCAGAATGCCAACTCTTGAAGTAGAAAGATCAATTAGCAATATTTAATAAATTTGAATTAATAATGCTTTTTTATCAGGTTTATTATTCACAATGCCTTATTATAAAATATATAATAAGGCATTTTCTCTTTAAAATTTTTATCTGCTCTAAAAATATTGAATAATTTATTGCTAATGTAGTTTTCTTTATTATATTCTTTAAAATTTTAATAGGAATGTATATTATTTTTAATAAAGGAATAAAAATGAAGAAAAAACTAATAATTTCTGCAGGCATTATCATTATTATAATCATAGCCATAGCTGTATATCTTTTTAATAATTTAGATTCTATTGCCAAATCTATTATTGAAAAAGCAGTGTCTGAAGTAACTGGAACAACGGCTACTGTTGGAAAAGTTAACATTTCTTTATCTGAAGGGAAAGCTGCTCTTCTGGATTTTAAAATTGCAAACCCACAGGGATTTACAGATGCATCAATGATAAGTTTCAAGGAAATATCAGCACAGATAAAATACAAAACTTTGGCTATTACTAATATTAATATAAAAGATCCATTTTTCCTGTTTGAGCAGAAAGGTGCCAGCAGTAATTTTGATTTTATACAGAAATATTTGAATAATAAATCCGTGAAAAAAGGAACCGGGTCTGAAACAGGAAAAGACGGAAGCGGAAGGGAGGAAAAAGAAAAAACATATAAGATTGATTCATTTAATATTAATAATGCACATTTAACTTTTAAATCACTTGATACAGGTCAGGTGGTAAAAATCATTATCAATAATATGCATTTTAATGAACTTGAAGGTACGCCTGATCAAATTGCTCAACAGGTATTTACTCAACTTACAGCTCAAATTATGAGTGCAGTAGCTATGAATGTAGCGCAAAAGCAGATAGAAAAAAATGTTGGTGGTAAAGCTGGTGAAATAATCGGCAATACTCTGAAGAATATATTGAATAAATAGAACAAGTATTTCTTTTAATAATGCAACTGAGACCAAATTATAGTCATAAGTTGCAATATTATTTATGTTAATGATAAGGTTAATGAATATGTTTTCAAATGTGATTGTTAGAAAACCATGCTGTAAAATTTCTGATGGAATAACTTCTGATTCCTCACTTGGAAAACCCGAGTACAAAAACGCATTAAGACAACATGACGTTTATGTGAAAGCTCTAAAAAATTGTAATGTGGAGGTAATAATACTTGATGCTGATGAAAACTACCCTGACTCATGTTTTGTGGAGGATGTTGCCGTTTTAGGTAAAGATTTTGCCATAATAACAAATCCAGGTGCACACAGCAGAAAAGGTGAAGAAAAAGAAATTATTGATGTAATTAAACAGTTTTATGATGAGAAAAATATTGAATACATAATGAGTCCCGGCACGCTTGAAGGCGGTGATGTGATGATGGTAGGAAACCATTTTTATATAGGTCTTTCTGCTAGGACAAATAAAGAAGGAGCTTTACAGTTAATTAGTATATTAGAGAAATACGGATGTTCAGGCACTGTCGTTTCTTTGAAAGAAGTATTGCATCTCAAAACAGGACTGGCTTACCTAGAAAATAATAATTTACTGGTCTCTGGCGAATTCGTTAATAGCCCTGAATTTAAAGGGTTTAATAAAATTATAATTGAAAGAGAAGAATCTTATTCTGCTAATTGTATATGGGTGAATGATAGAGTTATTATTCCTGAAGGATATCCTAGGACTTTAGAAGCTGTGAACAAGGCAGGTTATGAAACTATTATTGTTGATACATCTGAATTTAGGAAAATAGATGGAGGGTTAAGCTGTCTCTCCCTTAGATTTTAAACAAAATATTTTATAGATAAACTTAAACTTGGACTTTAATGAAACTTACAAAAAATGATAAGATAATTGCTATTATTTTTTCGGCTATTTCGATCCTTAGTTTTTTTGTATTAACCGCATTTCATATATTTAACGTGCAAGGGGTAAAAGGATCTAAGTTATTTGGAATTATTAACTTAAATGACCCCTTTGTCTATCTCGACTGGACTTGTTTTATAGGATTTTTAGGTCTGTTTTATATGTCTATAAAGGGAATATTTGTTCCTTATTATAAAAAATTAAAAAGATTGTTTTTTAAGATTTCAACTATTGTTATCCTATGTTTTATGTATGTGTATAACCCAGTTTTTTATGTGGTCCCATTTCATCCTGGTGCTATATTCTGGATAATTGTTCATTTTACCGGGATAATACTAATAATTATTTTTTTAATGGCTATTTTAACTGAAGATTAACGTCATAGCTTATATTTTATAAATTTTGAGGTGATAAAAGTGTCTAAAAAAACAAAACATAAAAAACTGCTTTCAAAAAAGAAGCAATCTGTGAATATAGCTGTTTTGTATTCTACTTTGCTCAAAACAAATATACCTCCCGGCGTTATGAAAAAACTCAATGCTGTTGAAGGTGAAATTGGAAGTAATAATGAACTTAATAAGAGCCTTGAAATGATAGCTAAAGAAATTACTTCAGATTTTCATCCGGATTTTAATGAATGGAATAAGAAGTTTCAATTATGTTTTACTGTAACTAATGCAGAAAATTTTGAAGAACATTTTAATGCTCTGCCGTTACCACCTGAAATTTCTAAAAAAACATGGAGTAATTTATTGTCCAAGTCAGATGAAAATGGTTTAGAAGGTATTGCTGCATCTTTAGCAATATATAACCTTGCATGTGCAAAAACAGTTAGACAGATCAAAGAACAGTTTAAACTTTAAATTTTAGGAGTGCTTCAAATGGATACAAATTATATTAAAAACAAAGCAAGAGACAGTGTAGCATTGATAGTTAAGTTATTAACTGAAATTCAGAATAATAATCTTGGAAATACTTTCTATGAATATAATGGAATAACAAACTGCTTTAAAGTAAAAATAGAGCTTTCTGAACATATAGAAATTTCAAATCTTGATCTTGAATATGATTTATACTTAGGAGGCGTGGACTATGAACAATCTAAATTTGACAAAGTTGTAGAAGATTTAAAAGAAATTTTATTTTATGATGAAGATTAATGATAGGATAATGTATAAGTTAATAACCTGAATTTTAAACTTTAATCTGTATTCATTTGCTAAAATATAACTTGAAATTATTAATTAAGTTAATGAATTTACTATATTAACTTAGTGCTGAGATAGTATCCTGATATTACTTTTTTATAT
>DASCNA010000047.1:0-14556 GCA_036011305.1 Victivallales bacterium | reverse complement strand
CATCAACCATCAACCATCAACCATCAACCATCAACCATCAACCATCAACCATCAACCATCAACCATCAACCATCAACTTCTTTAATCAGCCCGCATTTTTTTGCATTCATGCACAGGATCATTGCCGGCCAGAAAATCAAAACAGCTAAATTCCCTATTCTGAATATCCATGATTCAAAAAAACCATTAAAAATTGCGGAGAGACATATTGCTACTATCACGTAATACTCCTTTTTACATCGATTATTTATTATTAAGCGGGAATAACCAATAACAGGAGAAATTAAGAACAGTATAGCTAAAAATGCTCCCAAATAACCAGTTTCCAATATTAAAGCCATATAGCTACAATGTAAATTGCTTCCAAAATGAAAGAGGACTTTATTTTTATCTTTTAGTTCTTCAATAAACTGATCTTCATAACCTAACCCGTAACCAAAGAAAGGTCTTTTACCTATTGCTATAAATGCTTGTTTCCAAACTTCCCATCTTCCTGATAATAAAAACGTTAGTTTATAATCAGTTTCATTCTTAAATCTTTGGCTTGATCCTTTTTCTATATCGAAAGCAATTTTGCTATTAAGTGCTTTATTTTCTCTTGTTAAAAAATTTAATGAATCAATATTAGTTATTTTTCCTCCTATCAGGCTCCCAAATACCAAAATTGTTCCAATTAAAGGGATTAATACTATAATTAAAAGGATTTTAAAAACTTTAAATTGATTCAATGACATAAATACAATTGTTATTGCAATTAAACCTGCGCCTAATGAGGCTCTTGAACCTGATTTATATAAAAGTACTAATTGCATTAGAAAAATTATAATGGTAATTTTTTTTTTATTACCATAAAATAAATAATAAGTAGTAACAGGAAGCAGTATATACATCATCATACCTAAAGTATTAGGATTGTCAGTCCAAACAGAAATTCTACCTCCACCTCCTCCTCTACCAATATCAAATTTTAATAAATATAGTAAAAAAGTAATAGGTATTATGTATGTAGAGATCTTGAATATTGAATTAAAAAATTCCTTTTCAATATCATTCTTCGCAAAATAATTGGATAAACTGATGGAAATCACATAAATACAAAAGAACATTATAACAAAAGCTAAAGTTCTCTGAAGATTAATTGACCAAAAAGATCCTATCAAACAGAAGGTAATAAATAATAGTATTTTTAAATTTCCGAAAATAACTTTTTCATTAAGAAAAAAATATAAGAGAGAAAATGCAAGACAAAGAAAAAAGAATCCCCATTTTACTAATTGAAATTCATAATATAATCCAGATTTAATTGATATATTTCCCAAATAAAATGCAACTAGTGAAAAAAAATAAATTTTTGATAGAAATATTTTTTTATCTTTACTTTTAGCTTTGGGGTTTAGTAATTCAGCCATTTAAATTAGTGTTAATTAGTGAAGGTCAATGATTAGGGCTTTTATTGAATTTAATAAATTGGCAGCAGCAAATTCATGCCCCATTTCGATTGATTTTTTTTGCACTTGCTGCCCTATTTCTTTTAGATTAACATTTCCTAAAATAATTTTGGTTAAAATATTCTTTAATTCTAAAACATTACCAGTATTAAACGTAAAACCTGTTTTTTCATTATCAATTAAATCATGTGCTGAACCTACTGATTCACTGGCAATAACAGGCGTACCTGCAGCCATAGCCTCGTTGACAACTGCACCCCACGGTTCATGTTCAGATGGAAGTACCATAATTTCAGATATTGCCATAATTCTATAAACTTCATCTGGCTGAAGCCAACCGGAGAGAACGATGTTAGTTGATGGTTGATGGTTGATAGTTGTTAGTTGTTGGATTTTTGATTTAAGTGAGCCTTCGCCTACGAAAAGTAGTGTCCAGTTTTCTTTTAGTTTGAATTCAATTTTTTGAAAAGCATTTATAAGGTCAAGTGGGCGTTTGGCATCTATGAGTCTACCAACAAAAAGAATTATTTTATTTGTTTGAGGTATATTTAGTTTATTTTTTAAGCCAGCTTCATAATTTTTTTTGTTATTTGCAATATTTACAACATTAGATACGTTTGGGCAGTTTGGAAAATGATACATAGGCTGTCTTTTAGCTCCTAATGATCTTAAATATTCTTCAGCTTTAATACCCATTGGCAAACCAAAACTCATTCCATTAATTATAGGTTTTAATACCATTTTTTTTATCTTCCATTTTAAACCTTCAGGTTTGCCCTGGAGAAAACTGCTTTCACATGTAATACCATAAGGGATTTTATTTTTTCTACAATGCCATGCTGCAAGTTGCATCGTTGGCTGAATATAACCTGATAGAACTACTGCACTTGGAGTATATTTTTTTATATTTGAAATAATAGAGAGATTTAATTTATATGAAATTGGATTTTTCTGTTTCTTAGGGCGCCATATTATCCCTGGCAATATCTCATAATCTAAATTTCCAAAATCTATATCCCAACTTCTATCAGGTTCTTTGTTTGCACAGAATAATACTTTAATCTTATTATTATATATCTTATTAAACGTTTTTAAAACATCTAATCTATAAGGTGTTGGAATATCATCAATGAACAAAAAATTTAAATTTTTACATAGCATATAAATAATATTAGTAAGACTTGTACCAATTAGTAACTTGTTCAAAAATATCATAATCATTACTATTTAAACATAATATGTCATAATTATATATACGTTTCTTATTAAGTTGAAACAGTTTAAATAAATAATTATTTAAACTATTAACAATATCAATAGAATTGGTTGAGACAAGATGTAATCCTTGATCATCCCAGACAACAAAATATTTATAACCAATATTATTTAATTTATTCAATACTTCAGTTGCTGAGCTTAAATCATTCTCATCCAAAATTTGATTTTCGAAAAGAATAGCTGGTTTAAATTTGGGAAACCATTTGATACTATTGTTTATAATTTTAAAGTCATAGCCATCTGTATCCACTTTTATAAAACAGACTGGAGCCTTTGTTACTTTTTCTAAACTAATAGTATTTACTTGTTTACCTGTATTATCATTTGATTCAGAGAAGATTGCTGTACCACCCCAATGATGAAATGATCCTTCAATAGATTTGCCATCAGAAACTAAAGCTTTTATTGTTTTAATATTATTTGGAAATATAATTTTATTACTATTTAAAAAATTATAATAAAATTCACTTGGTTCTATAAGGATAATATCATTTTTTGAATAGGTTGCAATGATTGCTGCTGTATCTCCAATATTTGCACCAACATCAATTATTGTTGATTCCGGATATTTTTCGGATATATATTTTGCTGTTATGCCGATATTTAAATCTCTATAAGGTTGATTTTTTTGAAGTTCTATTAACAAATGATTTGAAGGTATTTGAAGTTCAAAATTACCAATTGTAATTTTTGAAATATTTTGATTAAAAAAATTAGTTTCTCTTGATTTCCTATAGGAATAAATTAAAGGCTTTAGAAATACATTCGGCATATATTTTTTAACTAACTGTTTTATCATAAAGAATCATTCCATATTATAATTTGTTTTTGATAAAGATAGAATATGTAAGTAATTATGGATACTATTATTTTTTCAAGTTTGTTGGAGTACCCACAATTTTGTTAAGAGATTTTTTGGATTTAAGACCAAAAAATGCTAACATTTCTTTAACTTTCTCAATTGAATTAAGGTCTTCTATGTTAACTTCATAATACCTTCATGTTTGGGAATTTTTTTTTAAAGTTTTTTCCTCTTTCTGTCGTTTCCTCTAAGTACCAATTAAGACAGTCTAATTCATATTTTGACAGAAACGTTGGTGTTTGTAGCTCTTTTTTAAATAATTTTCTAATGACAAATCTTGCACATCTGAATATAAATTTTAAAAAGTAAGCTATGTAAAAAGTTATTTTAGGAAAAATTAATACTGCTGGTGGTGCTATTTGAGGTTCTTTTAAAGTAGGTGTTATTATCCATTTCCTCCCATCTGGAGTAAGAGGACTACAAGAAATTCTAAGTAAACTTTTTGCAATTTTTGTTTGGTCTCTTTTTATAATGATTACTCCTATCTTTTCTTCTGAAATATAGTTAGAAATAAAAAAACCAAACCCTTTTATAAAGCAGTGATTTGTTTCAACATATGTATGATAATTATTATTTTGCATAATATATCTGATCTTATTAATCTTTAGTCTAGAAATTTCCTCTATTGCTTCAGAGTGACCTTTAGAATATAATCTCATAGCTTTTCCATTACCAATAGGTGATGGTTCATGATAGGCTATACAATTTGAGACATGATCGAAAAGATTTTTCAAATAAAAAGAACCAGATCTTCCTGTATTTATTGAAAAGATATATTTAATTTTTTCCGTTATTTGTATTAATTTATTTTTTTATTATAAAACTAAATCCAGATGACATTTTTAAACATTCTAATTGATAATATTTAACAGCCAGTTCTTTAGACTTTATTTTTGTTTCTTTTCGTAATATTCGTAAATATAAATAAGACAATTTAGATTTAAGTAAAGTAATACTTCTAATTAGGAACGAAACTATTCTCCTTAAATACTTAGTTGGTGAAGGGTATAACAATACAGCTAAGTGATAGTCTATACCAAAAGCTGAGCCTCCAGAAATTTTATTTAATTTCATATTATATTTATCTGCATAATATTCCAAAGCCTTAAATGAAAGATGAGAATATGAAATTTCATGATAACTTTCCATAAACGCAACATAACCTATAAAAATACCATTTGGTTTTAGCACTCTTGACACTTCTTCAAATGCTTTAGATACATTTGGTATATGCTCTAAAACAGCATCCATAATGACTACATCAAATGAACACTCATCAAATGGTAATTTTTCTGCAGATCCTACAACAACATTACTTTGTTTGGCAATTAAATCAACTCCTACCCATGATCCACCGTTTTTTTCAACGATAATTTTATTTCTTCCGTAACCACATCCAATATCAATAACTCTCTTATTTTTTACTAATTCTGCCAAATTATATAGATTCTTATTTATTATTATTTCACAGTTTGGAAGTTGATCTTTTAATTTTAAATTTCTAACTCCTTTGCCAGCTGGAGGTAAATCTATTTTTTCAGTTTTGTTCATATATTGTTATAATTTTCTGTTATTCATGCTGTTATGTTATTTTTATTTCTCTAGTTATTATTATTGTCTAAGGCGTCTAAATAGATATCTACTAATTTTTTAGCATGATCTATAGGATCATGGAATAGTTTTATACGCTGAATTGATAGTTTCGCTTTATACTGTATTTTATCGGGGTTTGCCAAAATAAAATCCATTATTTCTATCAACTGGCTTATTATTGTTCTTGAAAGATCTCTTCTGTTTTTTTCTGTATTATAATATGCTACATTGTTTTTATTTTTATTGACATTTATCATCCATCCACATTCATTATTGTTAATTTCAGGTAACGCTCTTACATTCGTGGATATCACAGGGCAACCACTTGCTTGAAATTCTAAGACAGAATAACCATATGTATCTGCATAAGTTGGTAAAAGACCAATATGAGTTTCATCCATTATATCTATTACTTTATTATTAGGTAAATATGTGAAATGTGTTATGTTATTTGGATGTCTTTCTATAATTTTTAAGGATTCAAAATAATCTTCTTTGGTGGTATGAGAAGCATAATCACCATAATTCAGACTTGAAATTATATTAAGTTTAACAGGAGCATTTTTATTAATAAAATATTCAAAAGCCTTAAGAATTTCCTTCCCACCTTTTCTAAAAAAATCTCTTCCAACAATTGTGAAAATAATTTTATCTTTAAGGTGAGGTTTCGTAGATTCGTTACAAGTGATTAAGCTTTGTGGTGGATGTAAAACTGTTAATTTATTTTTAATTGCAACATATTTACTGTGCCTAGATATAGAATTTTCCATCATGTTTTGAGAACACCTACTTAATGCAATTATTTTTTTACACTGAGATCTATTTAGCAGGTTTAGTCCAAGTTTTGAGTTTTCGTTCCAGCGGGGTAAGGTTGTCTCATAAGTTACAATCCAAGGTAGTTTTCCTGTGCTTAATCCATTCCAAAGGTGAATTATATTAACATTTCGATTTATCCCAATATCAAAATATAAGTTTTGCAAAAAAGGAGAAGAGAATTTTAGAATACGATTTGTGAATATATTTACCAGCTTAAATAAGCCTATTATTCTGCAGAAGTAACAATTATCAATTTTAATATCCAAAAAATTTCTTTTTGCACCATAATCAATATGTTCATAACCGACTTTTATAGTTTTTTTTGACATGATATAGTCAGTTTAGATAATATTTTTATCATTAGTAGGGGTATGAATCATTGATAAATATTTTTCCTCTAATACGTTCCATGTATAGTTTGATTGAAATATTTCCTTATTTTTTATTCCGGTTTTTTTAAACCATCCTTTTATTTTTTCTTTTTCCAGTATAAAATTTGCAAGATTGCCAGAATGTTCCATATTAATGCAGTCTCTGTCTGTTTTTAAAATCCAATGAAATAGTTTTCGATTATTTAATACTATCGGGCATCCATTGCTCATGGCTTCTAAAATAACTAACCCAAAGCCTTCATTTAATGACGCAAGGACAAAAAGATCACTTACACTATATATTTCATTCATTAAATTATGTGGCAAAAACACTTGAATGAAACGTTCACCATATTTATTTTTTGCTTTTTCAATAATTTTAATATCTCCAATACGCCCACAGAAAACCAAACTCCAATCATCAGACAGTTTTTCAAATTCATCGATAATGTAACCCATTCTTTTTTGAGTATTTTCAATTACGCCTACACTTAATAAAACTTTAGAAGTTTTAATATTATATTTTTTTTTAATAAATTTTTTACTTACAGGTTTATTTTGACTGGAATTAACATTCTTATTAGAGTAAAAATGAGGAACTAGAACCAAATTACGTTCTGGTAATTTTTTTTTTGCTTTAATATAATTTTCAATATTAACTTCATGTGTGAGGTCTGCAGCTGGATATTTTTCAGGATCTATAAAATTACCATGAGTCCATATTATTTTAGCTTTTGGGAATAAAAATTTAAATTTAAATAATACATTAGAGACTGTTGCTTCTATGCATAGTATTCTTTCAAATTTTCTTCTATAAAATAGGTTTTGAAGAAGAAATCCTAATGCAAAAAAAATACTTTCCCAATACCAATTCGTACCTCTAAATTTTGATAAGAAAATACATAAGAAGCTTCCTCTTGAAGGTCTAAAAATTATTTTCTCATCTTCTTTTGTTTCTCCATCACCTTTAAAAAATATATAATCATCATCATTATTTTCACTTTTTAAGTGTTCAAATAAATTTCTTGAATGTGTTTCAAATCCTCTTTTAACAGAATCACAGCCAGAGCATAATATTGCAACGTTCATAATATATATTATTTTTTAGAAATAAATTTAATATATTGATATAGTCGATTGGTAACAATTTTATTATTGAAACTATAATTAATATGATCAATACAGTTTTTTGACATCAAATTGTAGGTTTTACGAGATGTTTTTATTGCATTAATAATTTTTTTTTTTAATTCAGCTTTACTTCCAGGCTTTATCAACCATCCAGTGTTATTGTTAATAACTAATTCGCTTGTTGCACCAACATCTGTTGCAATACATGGAACACCTTGAGACATGGCTTCAAGAAGAACTGTTGCCATGCCTTCTGAATAGCTTGGCATCACCAAAAAATCACAATCTTTATAAAATTTATTAAGTTTATTTTTGTCTTTAATGGCGCCATGATAAGTGATATTGAAATATTTTTTTGTAGAGATTATTGGACCAACTACGTCTAGATGAACAGCTTTTAACTTTTTCATTACATTTAGTAGCAATGGAAAGCCTTTTTTAGGATCATTTCTACCAATAAATAGCAGTTTTAATTGTTTATTTTTGTCTTTTTTAAAATGATTATCGGCCGTGCATTGAATTGAATTTGGTAGAACTTTTATTTTTGATTTAGAGACGTTTAGTTGATTTGTTAAAATAGAAGTAAGTTTACCGCCCTGAGAGATGGTAAATGTTGCATTTTTTGCATGATATTTTACAATTGATTTTAGTGGATATGTTTTTAAAAAAGAGAAGAAAGAATTTTGCTTTTGAAACATGTCTAAACCATGTGGATGGAAGATTGTCTGTATCTTATTTTTAGATTTTAAGAAGTCGTAAATCAAAGGCCCTTCAGAATAAATAACATCTGGTTTTTCAATATCAATTATTCTCTTAACTTTTTTTGAGTATTGTTTAAGTTCATCTATATAATGACCTGGTATGTATTTTTTAGTACTTTTACTAAAGGGCCAATCTATTTCGTAATTTTTTCCTGGAATATTTGTTTTGCATTTTTTATTCCCAAAAAATGAATGAATAACAACTAGATTAACTCCAAATTTATGAAGTCCTTCTATATGTTTTCTTGAAACAACCTGCATTCCTCCTAAGACATATGGAAAAATACCATCTGTAACATAACATAATTTCATATAATAATAAATTTAAACATTAGTTTTAGTCAATATATCAACTATTCTTTCAGCTGTTTTTCCGTCCCAAAAAGCTGGTCTAACAGGCTTGCGTTTTTGTTCTAACATATTTCTATATTCAGTTCTAATTTTATCCACATTATTACCAACTAACACACTGCACCCTCCGTGTTTAAGTAGTGTTACAGGTCTCTCTGTATTCCAACGTAGTGTCAAACAAGGTGTACCCAAAAGACAGCCTTCTTCCTGAATTCCTCCGCTGTCAGTTAGCATTATTTTTGCTGACATATTTAGTCGTAAAAGTTCATGATACCCCAATGGATGTAATAAAATAAGTTGTTTACACTTTTTAACTTTATCTATTAACTTAAAGGCATTTAATTGCTTCAATGTTCTTGGGTGTATTGACCATAATAATGGAAGGTCATTAGCAATTTCATTAATTAAAAAATTAATTATTGGTTCAAGAACTTCCTGACTATCAACATTTGATGGACGATGTATTGTTATGAGTGCATACCGGCCACTGGAAATAGAGAAGGTTTTATCGTGATTAACAATGTTTTTCAATATTATGTTTTCAATTGATAGTTGCTCAGCTTTTTCTTTTTGAGCATTTAAAGTATCAATCATAATATTGCCAACAAATTTAATTTTTGATTTAGAAATACCTTCTTTAATAAGATTATTTGTTGATATTTTATCAGGAGTAAAAAGTAGGTCACATAACCTGTCTGTTACAAGTCTGTTTATCTCTTCAGGCATATTCATATCTAAGGAGCGAAGACCTGCTTCAATATGTGCACATTTTATATGTTCTTTTTTCGCTGTAATTGAGCATGCACATGTTGCATTAACATCACCTACAACCACCACCCAGTCTGGTCTATATTTTTTTAACACTTTTTCGAATTCAATCATAGTTTTGCCAACCTGTTCAGCATGAGTGCCTGAGCCAATACCTAAATTAATATCAGCTTTAGGTATATTTAAACTTTTAAAAAAATATTCAGACATTTTATCATCATAATGTTGTCCAGTATGAACAAGGATGTGTTCGATATATTGTTGACTGTTAGTTGAGTATTGACGATTATGTCTATAAATTGCGTGGCATAGCGGAGCAATTTTCATGAAATTAGGTCTTGCTCCAACAACAGAAATTATTTTCATAAAATAACCTAAACTTTTAATCTATCATTAACTCGTTAACTTATTAATTATTTTTATATAATCTTTAATTCTAGAAATTTTTGAAAAATTTGCTAAAGCTAAATTTTTATATTTTCTTTTTTGCTCTATAGAAACTTTAGAAAGTTTTACATCGGAATTCTCAGAGACAATAATTCCACACTTATTTATTTTAACAAATGTGCTGTAATCTCCTAAATTTTGAGAAATAATAACAGGCAAACCTGAATAGAGATACTCTGCAAACTTTACTGGAGATGCAACTTTATTTGTAATTGATTGGTCTCTTATCAGTAAACCGTAGTCACACATAGATAGTATAGAATTAACATCGTCGTGTTTAATCCAAGTTGAATATATGCGATTTGAATGATCTTTAAAGCAAGCCAATTTATTTATATTGAATTTACTCATAAATAAAACTTTTACCTTGTCATTTTGGAATAATTGATTAGAAATAAACTTATCTAATAAGTCAAAAGATTGCCAGCCTGCACAAGAACCAGAGTATACTAATATAATATCCTCATTATTAAAACCGAATTCTTTACGTTTTTTTGAAAGTAGTGATTGGCTTAGCTGAACAGTAGAAATATTTGACATTAATGTGCAAGGGATGACTAATTCATTATTTTTTCTATATTCAAACTTTTCTTTCCAGTAATTTATAAGTGAGTTTGATACAGAAACTATATAATTAGAGTTAATGACTGCTTTTTTTTCAATAAAAAAAAGTTTATTGATAAAATTTTGGTTGTTGATAAGATTGTATTCTTTAAATTCCTCAGAGCTTGCGCCACGTCCATCATAGCATACTTTTTTTATATATTTTATTTTTTTTAGCATTAGGGCTAATGCCGTTGCTAGTGGCCCTCGACATATAATAGATTCTTTTTTAAGAAAAGTAAAAAGTATAATAAGCACTAGAATATTAAAGTACCAAAAAGTTATCTTGGGGAATGAAGGTAAAACAATTGAATTTTTTGAAACTTTTTTTATTTGTTTTCTATTTTTTGAATACTGTCTACATGAAATTAAAGCTATAAGCTTTATATCAAAGTTAAGTTCTTTATTTATAAAGCTACATAAATCTATAACCTGGCTTTTATAGACTCCAGAGACATTTTCACCATAAGTTAAGTAATAAAGCATATGTTTATAAAGTATTAGAACAACTATTTGTGTTCACTAATACTAATAATTTTTTGATAAAATTTTTCAAGCATTTGGTTATGTTTTGCATATTCAAAATAATTTTTAATTTTTTCTCGATTTTGTATTTGTTTATTCCAGGTAAGAATGTTATTCATATTTTCAGCATAAGTCTCTATATCTTTCTCTTCAGTTAATAAACCATTAACATTGTTTTCTACAAGTTCTGGTATACCAGCGTGTATCGTTGATAGAATAGGTAACTCCATAGCCATTGCTTCCATGATAGATGTAGGAATTCCTTCTGAATCTCCATTTACACCAGTTATACTATGGTGAACATATACATCTGCATTATTCATTAATTTTTTTGCCGTTGAATGTGATACATTTCCAATAAACTCAATATATTTATCTATGTTTAAGTCTTGTGCTAAGGCCATTAATTTTTGATATCTATGACTATTTTTACCTGTAATTATCAGTTTATATTTTTTATATTTTTTATCAGCTAAAAATTTAGCAAAAGCTTTTATTGTATATTCATGTCCTTTTTTTTCTGTCAATGATGAGACCTGTAAAAATATAAATTCATTATTTTTATTCCTATAAGAAGGTTTAAAAAAATTTACATCTATACCACAATGTAGTTTTATAGATTTATTTACTGGTATTGAACGTGCTATAAAGTTTTGTTTAAAATAATTATTAACAAAAATTGGATATACATTATCTTTAGCAAAGTAAAACCTTAATTTTTTAATATAGGATTGTTTCAATAACATTTGTGATGCTCCATATCCATGTATATGGATAACTACAGGTATATGGCTATTCTTTTTTGATAAATTATCAAGTATCTTTAAAGCTTCATATGCAAAATGGCAATGTATTATATCAGGTGAAAACTTATAAATAATTTGGTTCAAATTTTTTGAAAACTTTTTATCTTTGAATGTTAAATACAGATCTTTTTTCCATAGTAACCACCTTAGTTTATTTTTTATTTTATTAACATTGAATGGTGCAACTTCAACATCGTCATACTTATAAACTGGTTTTTCAGCTTTTGATATACATAAATATTTAACATTGTTATTTGAGGACAAAAACCTTAATTCATTATAAATAAATGTAGTATTTGTTGCTCCAAAAAAATCAGAAAACATTAAAATATTCATATTTTACTCATTTGATATATATACACTTAGATTTTATGTTTTTGTTTTATAGCGTGAATATTAAAACCATAACATAATAAGCTGTTTGACCCATTATCTTTTTTGCTCCATTTTGCTAACTTTCTAAGTAAAAAGTAAATGCAAAGTTTGTCTAATATACTAGGGGGGCTATTTGAATAACGTTTTGAAACATATGGAATTCTATTTATTTCTTGTCCTAAAAACTCAAAGAAGTTACCATTTTCTTTTAATTCGGTAATACTTAAACCGTTTTGAGTCAAAAATCTTTCATACCAATATTTATTAAAACCAGAGCAAAAATGATATGGAGAAAAGTGAGTAATGGAGCAAAACGGAGCAGTAATAATTAAGTGTCCATCAGGTTTAAGAAGTCGAGAAAATTCTTTAATAGCTTTAGATGGTTCAGGTAGATGTTCCAAAACTTCAATACACATAATGGCATCAAAAGAAGAGTCATTTTCAGGGATTGAGGTGATATCGCTTATTATATCTAATTTCCCATAATTGAAATTATTAATTTGAATTCCTGTATTATTACCTTTTCCATCATATTTACCAAAATCTTGAGAAAAATAATTTAAATGGTTACAAAATTTTTTATATCTTTGGGTACCGGCACCGGCATCTAAAATTCGACTTCCTTCAGGGAGAGATAAAAGCGTTTTTTGCAACCATCTTTCACGGATAATGTGATTATTAAGTCCAACATCAGGTTGTAATCGTTTTAAAATTTTTTCAATAAGCATATTATATCCTATTCCATGAAGGAGGGCAAAGTTCACTGGTATCATATGTTTTATCTTTACTCCATTTTTTAGGAGCTATTACAATTTTATCATTATTGCTGGATAGCCAGGCAGCCCACCAGGCAAAAGTACTATTGGAAATAATAAAATTCTTACATAATGACATAAGTCTTAAATGTTCATGTGCTTCTTCGTCTTTAAAATTATTTTTTACTATTTTAAAAGGGATATCAAAATTTAAATTATTTTCACACCAACTAATATCTTCAGAAAATATAAATAAAACTGGATTATCAATTTTATGTTTGATTAATTTAACTGAATTTAAATAATACTTTTTGCCAATAAACCCTAAAGTTTTTTTGAAGTCTGGATGAGAAATATAATCTCCTCTTCTGATATGTAAGCAGATAGAATTATTATTCAATATATCTTTAACAGTGCTTGACCAACTATCATGAAGCATATGATTAAACGTAAATTCTTGTTTTATAATATTTGCGTTTTCGTTAAAGTATTTATAACTTTGCCATGAACCAACTAAACATTTATTATCTTTTAAATTTAAAAGATTTGGATTAAATCCATAGTTTTTTTGAATTATTAAATTTTTTCTCCTATAAAATTGTCTGATTTTATTATAAAATTTAAAGAATTTATTTGAATATTGTTTCCCATTAAAATACTCGATTTCTTTTTTTTTGGGAAAAAACTCATTAATGTTAAAAATATTAAGAGAGTAATTTCTATTTACAATGTTTTTTGAAATATCATGATTAGGCTCTAGAAGGGTTAAGTCTAATTTTAAAATAGTATTATTTTTTATTGCCAGATTTCTACCAAAAGCATATTGGAACATTTGATTTCCTATTCCGCCCGTTAATCTAACAAGTATCATTTATAATTTAATAGATAATTTTTTCTGAAACGCTTACTCAGAAATATAATATCTGTCTGAATTAGTTGATTATTACCTTTAAATTGATTAAGAAATTCCAATACCTCATAGCCAAAAGTAGAAAGAAATGATAAATATTCATATAGCTTATGTTGACCTTTGTATGTAGGGCATGTTATTATTTCAGTATATATTAAAGAAATATTTTGTTGTGTTAATATTTCTTTTGCACCTTGAAATATTCCAAATTCAGTTCCTTGAGTATCTATTTTTAATATATCTATATGCTTAATGTTGTTGTCCTTACATATATTGTCTATTGTCGTTGTTTCTACAAAAATACTATCTTTATTTTTCAAAGTTTCTTTACCCCAATATATGGAATTAGCATTATCGATTTCTAATAATGAATTTGTTACAGCTTTAGCATTAGAGTAGAAGGGAGCTTTTCCTTTTTTATTAGATATCGCAATATTATGGCAATGAATATTATTTATATCTTTATAGTTATATTTCAATATATTGTAAGAATCTGGAAATGGTTCAAAAGAATGTATATCAGCAAAAGGAAATAGTTTTAAATATAAATTTGTAACAGAACCTTGATGTGCACCTATATCAAAAATAGTAGGGTTATTTTGATTAATTAACTCTTTTTGAATTATAAAAGCTTTTGGAGTACTATTGCTTCTGGTAATTTGATAGCCAAAGAGGTTAAATAATTTTTGGATTTGTTTTTTCATAATTATGTATTACCTGTAAGCTATTGCTGAGATTTTATATAATAAATATTTT
>DASCNA010000046.1:0-4208 GCA_036011305.1 Victivallales bacterium | reverse complement strand
CTAACTACATTATCTCCATGTAAATTATCTACATTTTTGATATTAAAATCAGGAAATTTAATAAAAAAAGTCATAATTATTATTATTATTATTATTATTATGACAGAGATGAAAACTTCCTGCCATGAATAACCGAATTCGAGCATATAGCCTGCTACTAGAGGATATGTAAGTGCTCCCAAACTGTAACAGCAGTCAAGTCTATTCATCTGAGAAATCCTTTTTCTGCCTTCAAATGTTGTCACAATTAAGAAATTTGGAATAGTATAAATAATTCCCATAACAAATCCGATCACTAATATTGGTGCCAATAGATATGTTGCGGATGCAACTAACAGCATTAGTAGAACGATAATAATATATATGCTGCTTAATAATAAAAGTTCATATTTCAATTTTATAAATTTAACAATATAACCATTTAAGAAGTTAGCTAAAAGATATCCAATCATAAAAAATGAAAAAACATATCCAATATACTCAGATGTAGAATGTAAGGATGATGTTGCAGTGAATTTTATTGCAAATGGTATCATTGTTACTGCACCTGTGATAAATGTCAACAGATATGCAAGTATCATAATAAGTACAATATTTTTTGTTTTAGTTTCCATATTCAATCCCTTTGATTATTACATGTATGTAAATAGCTATAAATGATTTAAGTCAATCATAATTGATATCTAAATCAAATTTCTACAAGCTGTGAAATATTACTTTTTCATAAATAAGAACAATCAAATCTCACTTATTATATCATGGTATGCTATTTTGAATTTATATATGTTAAATTTATCGTCAGCAGCAATGTAGAGGCAGAATAAGGGTATAGGTTGTGATAACAAAAATTAATTTTATAATAGTCTAAAATTAAAGAAGTTTATTAAATAAAATTCTAAACTAAAAAAACAGATAATTAGATAAGTATAAAGTCATATCAATAATTTATTTAGGTAAAAATGGTAGCGGGGGCAGGAATCGAACCTACGACCTTCAGGTTATGAGCCTGACAAGCTACCTCTGCTCCACCCCGCATCATCGAAGAGTTAATAAGATTAAACTCTAGTTTTTGACCTCAAAATCATACAGTTTTTATCATAAATAATACTTTTATCATAAACCGTAAAACTTAATAAAAAGTCCTTTTGAGAACGACAAAGTACTACAAAAGGACTACAATTTCAAACTGTTTTTAAAATTTAAATTCCTATAAAATTATTTATTATTTCATTGTACTTATTTCTTTATTAATTTTTGCTATTTTAGATCTCTCCTGGTTTTCATAAGACCTGTATGTTCTCTTGTCACGTAATTTAAATGAACTGACTGGATAATAGCGATAATTCCCACTTGAGTCTTTATATATATATTTCTTTCTAATCAGGTCTTTTTTCTGCTGATATTCATTTTTTATGCTGGTGATTTTTGCATAAAGATGATTAATCTTATTCTCCGTTATTCTATCAATATCTTTTTGGTGCTCTCTATTTTTACTATTCTTACTTACAAATTTCTTATTTGGAGTTTTATCAATAAAAATATTCCCCATAGAATTAGGATTGGTTTGATCTAGCATGTATATAATTTTTTTCCTGTACTCTTCAGGTACATCTGTATAGTTAACATTAATAATCCCTTTAGAGGTTTCTAAAGCCAGCTTATCACCATTAATCGAAACAGGAGATACATCATATAATAATTCTCCATTATTAAGATGCAGAATAGGTATTTTGCTAATTGCAGCAGTATCTTTCTTTTTTTTATTTTTTGAAGGCTCAGAACATGCTGATAAAGCAATTAGAAGTATACATGCGAAAAATGTTATTAGAGATAATTTTCTCATAATACATCCAAGTTAGAGATAAGAGTTTATAACTATCTTGAATAAATTATATATATATTAACATATTTAGACAATAGTATTCACGTGATCATATTCTACTTTGCACATAAAAGTACATATATTATATAGCCCCGTGTATATACTCAAACTTTTATTTATTTACAGAAGCTATAGCAAGTCTTATCAGCATATCAAGTGAATCTTCCTTGAAGATTTTGCTATGTATTTGTTTTGGTATAGTCATTTTTTATCCCCTTTTTTGTTATGTTCTTTATAAAGATAACATTATTAAGCAATTATACAAGTATTTACACTCAATCTAACAGTTTATCAACTATCTGCAATATGGATGGCGATGGAATAATAAAAGCAGATTCAAGTTTTCAATCTTATATTCAATATTCCTAAATATATCCTTTTAAAATAACAACTATTTCGTATATAGTAGTTTATATATAATAAATATGTTAAAAGGAAATAAGATAAAATGAAAAGAATTTGTGTGTTCTGCTCATCTAGCGATGCTGTAGATATAAAATATAAAAATGCAGCTGTTGAACTGGGCGAAAATATTGTTAAGAATAATTATGAATTAGTATATGGTGGTGCAAAAGTTGGTTTGATGGGACTTGTTGCAAAAGCAGTAAAGGAAAATGGAGGTAAAGTTATTGGAATAATACCTTCAGCAATAAAAGATGTTGCTTTTAAAGACTGCGACGAACTAATCTTCACCAATAACCTGAGAGATAGAAAAGAATTGATGGATAATAAATCAGATGCTTTTATCTCAATGCCAGGTGGATTTGGTACACTTGAAGAAGCAATGGAATTTCTGACATTAAAACAATTACATTTTCATGAGAGGCCAGTCATATTTTTGAATCTTGATGGATATTATGAACATCTAAAAAAATTGTTTGAAGTCTTTTTTAAAGAATCTTTTTCAAAAAAAGAATTTGAAATTTTATATGAATTTTCAGATAATGTACAGAATATTTTTAAATATCTAAGTTCCTATACACCACCACCAGAAATAATAAAATGGTTTTAACAAGGCACTTCAGATAACAGCTATTACGCTCCGCTACATAGTTGTATGTGAGTTCGAACGTTAAATAGAAAAAGAGAAGATGATGAGGTGAAAAAAAAATATAATTAACTTTATCTTAATAAGTTTCACTATAGCATTCGTGGGCAGTACTATTCCAACGGAAAATCCTGATCAAGAAAACTTATTACCTGTTTCTAAAGATATAAAAATGTCAGAAAACCAATTAGAGAAAACTAACTATATAAAGCTATCTAATATTGATAAAGCACAAAAATTCAGTAAAGGAGAACATACAAAAGTAGCTGTATTAGGATGGT
This sequence comes from Victivallales bacterium, assembly GCA_036011305.1. Lineage (GTDB taxonomy): Bacteria > Verrucomicrobiota > Lentisphaeria > Victivallales > GWF2-38-69 > DASCNA01. The sequence goes on along the minus strand of DASCNA010000046.1, from coordinate 997 downwards.
TATTTGATATGAGCCCTAAAGCTAAAAAGCTGTATTATGCCCCTACTTCTTTTGTCCCTAATGAAAAATATGGAACTCAAAAGCCATGGCACGGTTCATGGATGGTTGACTTAATCCTTGAAGTTGCCCCAAAAACTAAAATAATTCCTATCAGAGTTGTCCCAAATGGTAATATTAGAGATAAAAATAAGCAAAAATATGTTATTGAAGGAATAAAATATGCTGCTGATCATGGTGCTGTAGCAGTTACAAATTCTACTGGACCAATTACTGATAGCTCGGCTTTTAGAGATGCTGTTAGATATGCAGAGGAAAATGGTTGTATCTTTGTTGATGTTCATCCTGAAGCTATTGGTTGGACTGCAGAAGGTCATGGTAAATTTCCTAAGAACAAAAATGAATTAGTAAAACAGGTTATTCATACTGGTGTACTTCCTTCAAAAGAATTTCCAAAAGTATTTTATAAAAATTTAAGAGATATCTTTACTTATGGTTATGAAATCACATCCCACTTCAAAAGCGGTTTTGGTTATTCAAATGCCCCCCAATTGTAGGTGGAGTAATAGCATTAATAAAGAGTGCAAACCAAACTTTAACACCAAAACAAATCAAAGAAATAATTATTTCTACAGCTCTTCATATCAATGGATTTGACGTAATTAACGCTGAAGACGCAGTCAAAAAGGCGATTGAATTAAAAAAATGAACTACCTCGAGGCAAGCCTATTGAAAATTTAAATAGTTTTCCAACTAAACTGAGGATGTTTCTTTGTTTTCCATTATTTTAGCAAGATAAAAAGCAATAAAAGCAACTCCTAAAAGATGAATAATGTCAATAAGTGGCACAAAATTATCTGCATCAATATGTCTCAAGACTATGGTTATAGTTATAGGACAATATGATATTGAATATAAAAGACTAATAACTAATCTAATGTTCGACTTTTAATTAACGATTGGCTCAATACTCAAGATATTAAGCCCGAATTTTATATTT
>DASCNA010000045.1:0-20860 GCA_036011305.1 Victivallales bacterium | reverse complement strand
TATTATTGATATTTTTGGAGTATTTAATCTCCTGGATTATACATACCTCTACACATATCTCAGTCTCTTAAATCCTTATTTTGATGCTCTGATTATATGTTACTGCACAACTATTATTCTGTTTTTATACACAATCAAGGGAGTATTTATCGGTATAAAAAAGAAACTACAAAAGACATTTATATTTAGATTATTTTTTCTGATTATAATATTGATACTATATTTTCCTACAACTTTTACTGAATTGAGTCCGCTGTACTGGATATTAATAGATACTGTTTCCTTGAGTTATTTTGTAAGTTATCTAATGTATGTTTCAATGAATGATTAAACTAAAGTTATTGTCAATAACAAAATTATCATTAACAGCATATATAATTACAATTATTTATGTAGAGATTTGTAGATAGATTTTCTTGAGTGCAGTGAAAGTGGTAAATTTGGTATTTAACTAATAAAGCAAATTTGTTTTACCACTTTCAGATTAATATTTTAAATATAACTTATGATAATAAAATCATTTTATGATAGAGAAAGTTAGATATTACTATAAGCAACTTTATTGGCAGTTAAAATAAATCTTTTAGTTTGCGCTATACATGAGCAGTGGTCAGATCTAAATTTATTAAATCGCATGCATTTTCCTACACCGACAGATTTAGTGAAATTATCACAGGATCTACACTTTTTCATCTTATGTCTTGCTTTCCTTTCACATGAAAAATTAATTCTTTTGAAGTCTATAAATCATGTTTTAAAGGATAAAATAATTATTTCAATATAGTAAAATAATTATTTTATTAATTACTTTACAAGAATAAATCATATGGTATAAATTAATTTTCTGATTCAACTTTTGCCCCAATAAATCAATCAATTATTAATTGTTAAAAATGGTATAAAATTTAGATAGTATCCAATAACTTTGAAATGCAGACCGTGATTGGATGTGTTTTTTTAGATTCAACAAAACATATTGCTTTGATAAAATGATTATTGTTTTTTTTAAACAAAAAACTCAGTTGGACTTTAAAAGTAATATTCTATAATTTACTTTTATGATAAGAATTAATTAAATATAAAAGACTCAATAATAATAATGGAAAATAAAATTATAGATGCCAGAGGTAAGGAATGTCCTATACCTTTAATAATGACGAGAAAAGCGTTGAAAGAAAATATAAATTCTTCCTTTCTATTACTAATTGATAATGAAATAGCGAAAGAAAATGTTCAACGTTTTTTAACTGATAACAATATTGAATTTAGACTGCATGAAAATGGCGATGTATATCACTTTTCAGTTAATGCTGGTGAAAGTGAATTTGTAATTACACGTGAAAATATATCTGATCAGGAAAATACAATAAATAAGAAAGATGATTATGTAATTTGTATTAAAAGTCTTACTATGGGAACAGGACCAGAAGATTTAGGAAAAATTTTACTGAAAGCATTTATTAATACATTAATTGAATCGGAAAATCTTCCTTCTCACATAATACTTTATAATTCTGGAGTTATATTGGCGACTACTGATTCAAGTGTAATTGGAAGTTTAAGAAAACTGTCAAAATTAGGTATTAAGATTATAGTCTGTGGAGCCTGTGTTGAGTATTTTGAGGTAAAAAGAAAATTAGATGTTGGTATAATATCAAATATGTTTGATATTATAGACATATTGTCAAATGCTGATAAGGTGGTTTATCCATAATCAAAATTATTCTTTTACGGTAACTGCCAGCTTATAAAAGATTCGGGGATGAATGATGATGAAATATCCAAAAAAGATAGAATTAGCTAATCTGCCTACAAGAATTGAAAAACTTGAAAGATTTTCTAAACAATTTGCCGAAACTGATATATATATAAAACGGGATGATCAGACCGGTTCAGAATTTTCAGGTAATAAAATAAGGAAACTCGAATATACAGTAAAAGAAGCTATTGATCAGGGTTGTGATACTCTGATAACCTGCGGAGGGATACAGTCCAATCATGCAAGAGCAACAGCAGCAGTTGCAGCACGGCTTGGTTTAAAATCATATTTGGTTTTAAGATGCAGTGAAGCAGAAATACCGGATGGTAATTACTTTATGGATGGATTGCTTGGTGCTCAAATAAAATTAATTAATCATGATGAATATAAGAAAAACCGATTAGAGATTATGAAATCGGTTAAATCAGACCTGGAAAACAGAGGACAGGCACCGTATATAATTCCAGAAGGAGCTTCAAACGGTATTGGCAATTTTGGATACTTCAGTGCTTATGAAGAAATATTGAATCAGGAGAATGCTATTGGTGTTACATTCGATGCTATTGTAGTAGCAGTTGGATCTGGGGGGACATATGCCGGACTTTTTTATGCTAATAAATATCATAATAAGAAGAGAGAAGTTTACGGTGTGAGTGTCTGTGATGATGCAGAATTCTTTACATCTAAAATATCTTCGATACTTTGTGAAAGTTTTGATTATACTGGTAATAAAATTTCTTATAATGCTGATGATATTAAAATTATTGATGGTTATAAAGGCAGAGGATATGCTTTAAGCAGGCCGGAAGAATTGCAATTCATCAGAAATCTGGCGCAGCAGGAAGGTATAATACTGGACCCAGTTTATACAGGAAAAGCAATGTTTGGGCTTGCCAATGAAATCCACAGCGGTAATTTTAAAAATTGTAATAATATCCTTTTTATACATACCGGAGGTCTTTTCGGATTGTTTCCTAAAAGAGAACTTTTTGTAAATTTATAATTTTCTTTTAATATTGCATTTGTAATTTTTGTGAAGCAAATTAGTTTATCGTTAAACTAACTTGTTTCATGGATATTTATTATGACTACAATTAAAGATATTGCTAAAGAACTTGGTATATCTGCACAAGCAGTGTCTAGAGCTTTAAATCATAAGTCAAATATAAGTGACACTCTTAAAGAAAAAGTAACTGCTAAAGCTAAAGAAATTGGCTATATAAAAAATCGGGTGGCTTCAAGCCTAAAAACAAAAGAGACTAAACTTATCGGTATTTTTATGTTCAAAAGAACATTTGAAATAAGACAGAAAGTACTTGAGGGTATTTTTTCTGAAGCAAGAAAAAATAGATATGATATTTTATTTTTCACTATGGATTGTGAACTTGATAATGAATTGTCATATTCAGATTTATGTGCTCAGAGAATGGTTGAAGGAGCTATTTTTATCGGAATTAGAATGGATGATCCTCATATTGGTGAATTAAGAACTATGAACATTCCTGTTGTTCTATTAGATTCTTTCATAGGTGGGAACTCTAATACAGTTTCAATGGATCATGAAAAGGCAATAAAACAGGCTATTCAGTATTCAAAAATAAAAGGATATGAAAAAATTGGACTTATTACAGGTCATACCCAGGCACAAATTTCAAATAAGGTAGTTGGTTACTATAAAAATGAAATTAAAAATTTAAATGACCAGTTTATTGAATATAGTGACTATACAGAAGATTCAGGGTATTTATCAGCAAAAAAAATGCTTGATAACCAGCTAATACCTGAGTGCATAATTGCAATCAATAATTCAGTTGCAATGGGGATTTTGAAATTTGTCGAAGAAAGCGGTAAAAAAACTCCTGAAGATGTTGCTATTATACAACTGAATGATATTCATGCCAGTGAACTTGTAAAGCCATCTTTGACAAGTTTTTATCAGAATGATTTAGAACGTGGAATAATATCTGTTCAATTGATTTTAAAAAAAGCAGCAGGAAAACATATATTAGTTGATCCTGTACTTAACATTAGAAATTCAGCTTAATTTATTTTCATAAAATGATTATTTAAATATATAACGCATAATATAGTTTAACGTTAAACAAAAAAGGGAGTTTTTACGTAATGAATTGGTTGGACTGGTCTATGATGGCCTTGTACATCGTATTTCTAATTTGGATGGCATGGTATCTAGGAAGAAAACAAAAAAATAAAGAGGACTATTATCTTGGTGGAAACGATTTACCTTTCTGGAGTATAGGTATGTCGACTATGGCAACTCAATGTTCAACCAACAGTTTGCTTGGAGCTCCTGCATTTGTAATTGCAATAGGCGGTTTGACCTGGCTTCAATATGAACTTGCTGTACCAATTGCAATGATTGGTATAATGATTTTCTTAATGCCGTTTTTCAGAAAACAGAATGTAATATCAGTGTATGAATATCTTGAAAAAAGATTTGGCATTGGCACACGAACAATTCTTTCAATTATGTTTCAGCTTTTAAGAGCATTTGCAACTGGTGTTACTGTTTATGGTATTTCATTAGTGCTCCAGCAGATATTAAATATACCTTTCTGGTCTGCTGTTGTTGCACTTTGCGGAGTAACTATTATTTATGACTTTTTTGGTGGAATGAAAGCTGTAGTATATTCAGATGTTATTCAGATGATAATTTTATACCTGGGCGTAGTAGTATGCCTTATCTATGCCATTCATCTTTGCGGCGGAATAACTGAAGTCTTTCATCTGTTTCCAAAAGATAAGCTTTCTGCTTTGGATTTTTCACAGACAGGATTCGGTGATTTTAAAGGCGGTAAATATTCATTTCTTCCTATGTTTATAGGTGGTCTCTTTTTATATATGAGTTATTATGGCTGTGATCAGACACAGGTTCAGCGGGAGGTTTCAACCAGAACAATTGATGACACAAATGCATCGTTGGTTTTCAATGGTTTTCTGAGATTTCCATTGGTTGTTACTTATTGTCTGGTAGGTGTGGCTATTGGTGCATATATAATAAAAAATCCAGAATTTGTTAATTTATTAAAAGTTGGTGGTGGTAAACCTAATTTCAATATAGCAGTACCAGCCTTTGTATTACATGAATTGCCCAATGGTGTTATTGGGTTGATAATAATAGCTTTATTTTCTGCAGCTATGTCTTCTCTGGATTCAACAATAAATTCACTTAGTGCAACAAGTGTGAGAGACATTTATGAAAGATTTTTTGAGAGAGAAAATCATTCTCCTAAGGTGAAGCTTTACATTGGAAGGTCTACTACTGTTTTTTGGGGGGTGCTGTGTACAGCAGCAGCTTTTTTTGTAGGTAATATTTCAGGATCAATTATTGCATCTATAAATATTATCAGTTCACTTGGATATGGTCCCATACTTGCAACATTCTTATTAGCGATTATGACAAAAAAAGCTAACGATATGGGAACCGTTCTAGGAATAATTGCAGGTTTTGCTATTAATTTTTATATGTGGGTATTTGTTCCTTCAATTAATTGGATGTGGTGGAATTTAATAGGATGTGCTGTGACTTTTAGCGTTGGGTATTCATGCAGTTTGCTTATAGGAAAAACTAAGCCTCTTGAAGAAATTAAACCCCTATTATTCCAGAAAGATGCTAGGAATTTCTTTAACTATAAAGTCAACTGGAAAAAATATTATGTCCTTCTTATTGCATATACAATATTCATTATAGGATTTTGTTATATTATTCAATTTATACCGGATTGGATATAGTATAATGGAAGAATCTTCTTAATAATATTATTATAATACATAAAATTAATTATAGAGAACTATAGAAAAATGAATATTGCTTTATGTCATTTTAGAGTTGGTGAGACTGACGGTGTTTCACTTGAGATGGACAAATGGAAGATAGAACTTGAGAAAATGGGACATTCTGTGTATTTACTTGCTGGGAGTTCAGGCTCGGGAAACGGGTATGTGATACCTGAACTTCATTATAAAAGTGAAGTTAATTACAAAATAGTTAAAAATGCCTATGGTGTTCTTGAGGATTATAAAGATGAAGAAGAATTTCAAACAGAAATAGAATCTTATGCTACTAGAATTCAGATAGCTGTAGAGAAATTTTTAATGAATTATAAAATTGATCTATTGATCCCAAACAACATCTGGTCATTAGGCTGGGGATTACCTGCAGGAATTGGAATTTACAATGCAGTAAAAAATACAAATGTAAAATGCATTGCTCATAATCATGATTTCTACTGGGAAAGAATTAAATATGCACATCCTACCTGTGGATATGTAAATGAGCTTCTTTTAAACTATTTTCCTCCCAAAAATAAATTAATAAAATATGTAACAATAAATAATATAGCCAAAAGAGAATTGTTGAAAAAAAGAGGTATTGAAGCAACAGTTGTTCCAAATGTTTTTGACTTCAAAGCTCCTGAATGGGAAATTGATGATTACAATAAAGATTTTAGACAGACAATAGGTGTTTCTGATAATGATATTCTTGTTCTGCAGGCAACCCGTATTGCAGAAAGGAAAGCAATTGAGTTAGCTATTGATGTTATAGGAGAGATGCAGAAGAACGGTAATATTGAACGGTTAAGTAATAATACTCTATATAATGGTAGAAATTTTACTAAAAACAGTAAAATAATTTTTATTATGGCTGGATTACCTGAAGCAGAAGAAAAATATATTCAGCTTTTAAATAGAAAAGCAGGAAAACTTGGTGTAAAAGTTTTATATGTTAATAATATTGTTGAACATTCACGGGAGACAATAGATAACACGAAATGTTATTCTCTGTGGGATGTTTATGTTCATGCCGATATAATTACCTATCCAAGTATACTTGAAGGGTGGGGAAATCAATTATTAGAAGCTGTTTTTGCTAAAAAACCCGTAATTATCTACGAATATCCCGTATATGTTACTGATCTAAAAGAGAGAGGTTTTGATTTAATATCGCTTGGAAACAGACACAATGTGGATAGAGATGGTTTGGCAACAGTAGATAAATCACTGATTACCGGTGCTGCAGAAAAAGCAATAGTGCTTTTGCTTGACAGTAAAAAAAGAGAATCTGTTGTAGAAAATAATTTTTCAGTATGTAAAAAATATTTTTCCTATGAAAGTCTCGGTGAAATTTTGAAATCAATGCTTGGAACGGTTTACTTTGATGAAAATTTTAAAAAATTCTGAATTTAAAACAACAAATGGTGTAAAAATTTTACGGATTGAAGGAACAGGCTATGAAATGGGGTTTCAGCATGGCTATCTGCTCGCAGAAGGCATCAATATAATGTTAACCTATACACTCCCGTCTATGATTACATATTTAGCAGTGTGTACCGGTCTGAATTATGCTGATACGTTACAAAATATGTATAATGCGCAGAAAATGTCTGATTCATACATCCCCGATTTTTTATTGGATGAAATGAATGGAATTGTTGATGGTGCACGCTCCAAAGGAGTAAATGTCAGATTAAAAGAAATAAAACTGTTTAATATAATCTATGATTTATGGTGCTATTATACATCCCAGAAATTTATTAATATAGATTCAGAAAATAGCAATATTCAGGGTTGCAGCAGTTTTTCCGCATGGGGCAATGCAACAGGTAAAGAAGGGAAACTTATTTTCTGCAAGAATGAAGACAATTATAATTTTCCAGGACAGCTAGATAATAGAATATTTATTGTTGCCTGTCCTGAATATGGAGCAAAACATGCATTTTTTACTTTTCCCGGAATGATTGGACTCGATGGTGGTTTTAATAATGAAGGTTTATCATTAATGACACAGAGAAGTTCTACTGTGGATGATGCTGTTTCAGGCTGTGGAATTGCATTATTTACAAGAATAAATTTAACATCCTCAAAAAATCTAAAAGATTCAATTGAGATTTTTAATAAATATCAAAGCAGCTCGGGAATTGCCTACCATGTTGCCGATGCAAAGGCAAAATTAGTTGCGGCAATTGAAGTGTCACCTAAAAAAGTCTGTATTCGCTATCCTGAAGATGAAATGGATTATTTCTGGCAGACGAATCATTCAAACTGCTTTCCGGGCTGGATGGGATATGAAGGAGAAAATATGGTTGAAACTCAGGCCCCAATATATCGTATTGATGCAACTAATATTGAAAAATGGCAGAGAAGCTTAAGAAATATAGATAATACATCTATCCCTGCAGCCGGCAGATTTGAGAGATATAGACAGCTTTTGACAAAATACTATGGAAACATTAATGTAGAAAATTCAATCAGAATTCTTCGTGATAGATATGATCCATATACAAACAGGACAAGACTTGAAAATCTTTCCTGCAAGCATAGAAATAATCTTTCGACAATTTGTGCAATGTATCCTGTTGAGACTTATAAAGCTCCTGAACCGGTGGGTAGTTTTAAAGCCAATGTAGCTACACTATGGAGCTTAATTACCTATCCGGCTACGGGAGAGTTCTGGATTGCTTCAAATGAATTCCCAGCACCGTATGGAGAATATTACCAGTTCAACCTTAATGAGTTTGTTTAAAATAAAATACTGTAGTACCAAGAATGGATAAGATATCATTATTAGAATAGTTTTCTTAGTTTAATATCTAGAAATTTTTTCTCAAAAATTTATGAAACGGAGTTGTAGGATGTCTTTTAATATTGAAATTAAAAAAAAGAATCAGATTATAAATAAGCTTAAATTTCTTTTCCCTGATAAAGATATTTTAGAGATTTATTACGGGATTGAAGCAATAATAGACAAATATTCCTGTTTAATTTCTGATAACAATTGTGACAAATGGCTGGATGAAAAAGATATTTTTCTGATTACTTACGGAGACAGCATAAATTCAAAATCACAAACCCCATTGAAAACCCTCCATGATTTTCTGAATAAATTTCTTAACAACTGTGTCAAGTATGTGCATATATTACCGTTTTATCCTTATTCTTCAGATGATGGATTTTCTGTAATAGATTATTTCAAAGTCAATAAGGAGTTGGGCAACTGGAGTGATATAGAAAATATGTCATCAGATTTTAAACTTATGTTTGATGCTGTAATTAATCACATATCTGCTAAAAGCGATTGGTTTCAGGAATATTTATCCGGAAATCCTGTATATAAGGATTATTTTTTAGAAACACAAAATACTCCTGAACTATCTAAGGTTACAAGACCGAGAGCTCTTCCTCTGCTGACTGGGTTTGATACCACACAGGGGGAAAAATTGCTTTGGACTACATTCAGTGAAGATCAGATAGATCTGAATTATAAAAATCAGGATACTTTTCTTAAAATAATAGATCTTCTTTTGTTTTATATTAGTAAGGGAGCTAAGTCGATCAGACTTGACGCTATAGGATTTATGTGGAAAGAAATAGGTACTAATTGTATACATCTTCCCCAAGCACACAAAACAATACAATTGTTTAGAGATATTTTCGATATAGTAGCACCCGAAACACTAATAATAACAGAAACTAATGTGCCTCATAAAGATAATATAAGTTATTTCGGTAATGGGTATAATGAAGCTCAGTTGGTGTACCAGTTCCCTCTGCCACCTCTAGTGCTGTTTTCATTTATTTCTGGCAGTGCAGAGTACTTGTCCAAATGGGCCGATTCATTAGAGCTTACTTCAGATAGGACTACTTTCTTTAACTTCCTTGCATCACACGATGGAATTGGTATTGTTCCAACTACAGGTATTTTGAGCGATAAGCAACGAAAAGTTATGGTAGAACATGTAAAAAATAACGGAGGATATGTATCCAATAAAACAGCACCCGACGGTAAAGAAATACCATATGAACTTAATATTAACTACTTTGATGCTATTTTAGATAAAAATCTTTCCTTTGATAGAAATATTGATAGATTCCTCGCATCACAGTCTATTTTACTGTCAATAATTGGTGCTCCCGCAATTTATATTCATAGTATATTGGGATCTCAAAATTACACTGAGGGTGTAAAAGAAACAGGGAGGTATAGAACTGTAAATAGGGAAAAATTATCCGTTGAAAGACTTGAAGAAGAACTGTTTGAACCTACATCTTTAAGAAGTAAAATTATTAAACGATATAAATATTTAATAAAGATAAGGCAGGCTCAGAAAGCATTTCACCCGAATGCATACCAGAAAGTCCTTTTTATTAATGACTGCATTTTTTCGCTTCATAGGCAATCTCCTGACGGGAATGAAAATATTTTTGTCTTCATTAATGTTTCCTCTAATAAAATTGAGGTTGATTTTTATCCTTCAGAATATGGAGTGAACTCTCATTTATTTAATGAATTAATATCAGGTACTGAATTGACAATAAATGATGGAAAACTGTCTCTTTGTATACTGCCGTATCAGGTGATGTGGATAAGCAATATCTAGTAAATGACTGTATTTATAAATATTCGAGTTAAGTTTAACAGTTATAGGTATATATAGCTGCAAAGTATATTTATTGTTATTATAATTACTTTATATTCTATTTTATAATAAAATATGGAGATAGACTATGAAGAGAAAATTAACTATTGGTTTGATCCTTGCACTCGTTGTTTTTTTATTAAATTTAACCTACGCTCAACCAAATCCCAAAAAAACTGAAAAATCGATTGGTATAATAAGTGCCCTTAGATTGGAAACGGCCTACCTGAAGTCACAAATTAAAGATCCTAAAAAAGTGACATATTTAGGTAGAGTTTATTATGTTGGTAAAATAGATAAAAAAAATGTAGTCGTAGCAAATGTAGGAGTTGGCATAGTAAATGCTTCGGTGGGAGCTGCAATTCTTATAGATAAATTTGCTCCTTCTGCTATTATCATGACAGGTGTGGCAGGAGGCACAGAACTAACAAAACCAGGAGACACAATTATAGGAACCGCTGTAACATTTTATGATTTAGCAATAATTACTGATAAGGGTGAATTTGTTAGACTAAAAGCATATCAGCCCAACTCAACTTTTTCCGGAAAAGGTATAAAGAGAGATCCACTTTTCTTTAAGCCTACAGAAAGCTTATTAAGTGCAGCTGTGGAAGCAGCAAAAAATATAAAGTTAGATGACTTGGAATATAAAGGAAAAATATATAAGGCTAAAGTTATCAAAGGTATTTTTGCGACATCAGAAACATTTCAAAGTACTAAATCACTGCTGGTAGAGCAGAAGAGAACAAATTGTATAGCTACTGATATGGAGGGGGCAGGGCCGGCACAGGTATGCTATCAGTTAAAAATTCCATTTATTATGATAAGAAGTGTGAGTGATACAGGAAATTTAGCTATGTATAATGCTCTAAAAACAAAGGCAGCTAAAAATTCTGAACTGCTGGTTGAAAAAATGTTAAAAGATCTTTCTTACTAATGTATTAATTTATTTTTTTTGATCATAATGTGTATATATAAAATACTTATTACAGTTTTAGTTTATCCGAACTTCTCTTTTTACTGTATGGATAATCTTGTATATGTATAGTATCTTAATAGTCTATTTTTGTATAATCCTGCTATGAGTTATAGGATAATATTACTGGAGTATTGTTTCTTGATTCATTGACAGTAAGTAATTGTTCAATGAATAAATTGTAAAATAAAGTAACTAGATAATGGATGATTTTAACGGATATTTTGATAATGCAGCAACTTCATTTCCCAAGCCTGAAGAAGTGGGGATTGAAACTTTAAAATACTTAAATGAGATTGGCGGACCATACGGGAGAAGCTATTACGGTAAATCTCTTCAGGTCTCGAGAGTTGTAGAATATACACGGTGTATGTTGGGTGATTATTTAGGAACAGAATGTGCAGATAATATTGTTTTTACACCTAATGCCACTGCTGCAATTAATACTGTATTGAAGGGATTGGAGCTTGATTATAAAGATATTTTATACAGCCCACTGGAACATAATGCAGTAATGCGCCCTTTAATTGAATTGGAGAAAAATAAAAATATAACTTTGAAAAAATTGGCTTGTGAAAGCGACGGATGTGTTGATTTACAGAAATTACCAGATTTTATTACTGATAAAACAGCATTGGTTATTATAAGTCACCAAAGCAATGTAAATGGAGTGATTCAACCTATAGGTGAAATCAAGTCAATAATTGGCGATATTCCTATTTTAATAGATGCTGCTCAATCAACAGGGCATATTGATATTGATATTGACGAAAACAAATTTGATTTTGTTGCAGTTACAGGTCATAAAGGTTTATTGGGACCGACTGGAACAGGCTGCCTCTATGTAAAAGAACCTAAACTACTGAAGCAGTTTATTGAAGGTGGAACTGGAAGTAAATCAGAAAGTTTCGAAACACCTGAATATCTTCCGGATAAATTTGAAGCTGGGACACATAATATGTCTGGTATTTTTGGATTGCATGGTGCTTTATTAAGCAGACCTGAAATATGTCATAGTTTTATTGATTTTCAGCATTTTTTAAATGAGGTCAGAAATATTAACGGTTATAAGGTTCACTGTGCAAATGATTTATATAGACAAGGTGAACTATTTTCAATAACCTGTTCATTTACTGATATAAGTAATCTTGGACTACTTTTATATGAAAAATATAATATTCAGACCAGAGTTGGATTGCATTGTGCTCCGCTGGCGCATCAAACTATTAATACTTATCCGAACGGAACACTAAGGATTGCTCCTTCTCTGTATCATTCTCCGGATGATTTTAGGTTTTTTATTGATGCATTGATTGATATAAAAGAAGGATTTGAACTGTAAATTTATGGATACTAATTATAGTAACTTACTGGTTTTTGAAAATACAAGAGGTGTAATACTTGCAGAAAAAGAGTGTAAAAAAAATGGATTTAAGTGTTTAGCTGTTCCTGTGCCGAGAGAGCTTTCCTCTCAGTGCGGTATAGCATTGGAAATAGAGGAATCAAAAAAAGATGAAATTATTAAACTTTTAAAAGCCCTTGGCAAACCGTTTAAGGTTTTTGACAAAAACAATCCTACAGAATTTCAGAATAATAAGAATTGTAAATTATAAATAATATAGAGACTACATCGTCATATGAATAATAAAATCAGAATGAACACAGTATTAGGGAGAAGAATATTGTCTTTAATCCGTCATGGAGACTATGCTCATCCCGGTGAAGAAAAAGCGATTGATTTAGCATTTAAAAATATTACTAAAGATTCAGATAGATTATTGCTTGATGTTGGGTGCGGTTTGGGTGGAACAGTTGAATATCTTGGAAATAATGGATATGGTAAAGTCACCGGTATCGATTTAAATGCTGAAGAGGTTGAATTCGCTAAAACAAAATATCCTGATTTAGATTTAATTGCTGGAAGTGTTTATGATATTGGTAAGCTATCTAAAATAAAATATGATTTGATATACCATTTCTGTTCTTTTTATTCATTTCCCGATCAACAAAGTGCCTTAACTGCTGTTAGGGAGGTTGCACATTATGGGAGTAAACTTATAATTTTTGACTATGCCAGAAACGGAAAATACCCGGTAAAAGTAAGTGAGATACCAAATCCTTTAGATCTTGACCAAATTGAAAATATGCTTGAATTTTCAGGTTGGAAGTTAAAAAAAATAGAAGATATATCTGATTTCTATCTATCTGAATATGCTAAGTTTATTGACAAAATAAAAGATAAACGGGAAGATATTATCAGAATGTCAACAGAGGAAATGTATCAACATGTAATATATGCATATACTGACATTTATAATGCCTATAAAAATAAAGTTTTAAAAGCTGTTATTATATATGCCGAAGCTATTTAACTGAGAGATAATTATGGAAGATATTGATCTGCTTAAATCTATTGAGCATGGGGGATGTTCAGCAAAACTTTCTCCCTCTGATCTTGCTAAAGTTATTGGAGGATTGCCGTTTCTAAAAAAAAAAGAGCTGCTTGTCGGTACAGAAACATGTGATGATGCCGCAGTTTGGAAGATTAACGATGATACTGCTATAATTCAGACTACTGATTTTTTCCCGCCTCTATGTTCAGATCCATATACTTTTGGGCAAATAGCCGCCGCCAATGCCTTGAGCGACATATATTCTATGGGAGGAAAAGCTATTTTAGCTCTGAATTTGGTTATGTTTCCGGCAAAGGACATGAAACTTAATGTCCTTCGGCAGATTTTAAGAGGAGGAGCCGAAAAAATAGCTGAAGCAGGTGCAGTTTTAGCAGGTGGACACACAATCGATGATACACCTCCTAAGTATGGCTTAGCTGTTACTGGCATTGTTCATCCTGATAAAATAATTAGAAACTCTTCAGCAATATCAGGTGATAAACTGATATTGACAAAACCAATAGGATCCGGTGTTTTACTTGCAGGAAATAAAATTGGAGAGACTGACAGTCATGATCTGGAAACTGCACTTAATTATATGATGAAATTGAACAAATCAGCTTCAGAATTAATGATTAAATACAATGTTAATTGTGCTACAGATATTACAGGTTTCGGTTTATTGGGACATGCTTTTGAAATAGCAAAGGGAAGTAATGCTACATTAAAAATAGATTTACATAAAATTCCCTTATTGCAAGGAGCTTACGATTTGGTAGATTTAGGATGTATACCTGGAGCTTCATTTAGAAATCTCAAATATGTAGAAATGAAAACTGATTTCAACAATAACTTGGATTATAATCTGAAAATGCTTTCCTGTGATGCACAGACTTCTGGCGGTCTTCTGATATGCTGTCCGGAAAGTACTGCTCAAAATTTAGTAAAAGATTTGATTGCCGCAGGATATGCTTCTTCTATAATAGGAGAGGTTGTGCCTCTTATAGATGAAAATATAAATTTATCAGTCTACTAATATATTTATTATTGCTGGAGAATCACATCTTTCTTGTATTTATTAAATCTAGTCAGTACTAAGACATATGGCTTATTTTTTAGTTATTTTGTTAAATTTTACGCCATTTGTCGCGATTATCAGCGATTTCTTTGAACATCCTTTCTTAAATAATACCAAAAAAAAAGTAACTTATTAAGTTGGAATGTACATATTTAATTCATAAGAGATAAAAGGGACATAAGTATTTTATCAAATACATTATTTGCTTATTGGATTAAAGTATCTTTATAATTGTGGTGTTATTTGTGGACTGTTCTGATACTAACTTTAGACTTTTTGTATGCAGGTTTTACAGATTGTTTTTAATAAAGTTGAGACATAGGTAATCAGTTGGTATTTTTTTAAAATTATTTATGAATTATTGGGGCATAAATATAAATTAATGAGAGGGGAGTAAATTATTGTGGAATTTGTAACTTCAAAAAGAGAAATAGGTAAATGGACTTTAGTGCTGGCCGGTGCTACTTCAATTATCGGTTCAGCTTGGCTTTTTGCACCTTTTGAGGCGGCAAAACTGGCTGGTCCAGCTGCCGTGATATCATGGATAATAGGTGGAGCTATAATTATGCTAATCGCATTGACATGCACAGAATTAGGAACAATGTTTCCTAAGACTGGCAGTATGGTTCATTATCTGCAGGAATCTCATGGACAGCTTACCGGTTTTATGGGAGGTTGGGCGAACTGGGTTGCCTTTGCGCCATCGACAGCAATTGAGGCAGTTGCATCTACACAGTATCTGTCATCTTGGAATTTTGCATGGACACATGCATTATACAGTTCCGCTACAGGTGATATGACCATTTATGGTTTGATGTTTGCCGGCGGTTTAATGTTCATTTACTTTTTCTTAAATTACTGGAGCATGCAGTTGTTTTTGAAATCTATGGTGCTGGTGACCTGCTTTAAACTCTTTGTCCCGTTTTTAACAATCGTTGTGTTGGCTGTAGTTTCATTTCATATTAGTAACTTTACATCTTTCCATCATTCATTTGCTCCTTATCACTGGTCAGCTGTTTTGGCAGCCGTCCCGGCAACAGGAATCGTTTTCTGCCTGACCGGTTATCAGACAGTTATCAATCTTGCCGGAGAAGCAAAAAACCCTGGAAAATCAATACCTTTTGCAGTTATTACATGTCTTGTTATAGGTATTTCCCTTTATGTATTGCTGCAGATAGTTTTTATTGCTGCAGTTAATCCTTCAGTTGTTGCACAGGGTTGGTCTCATATGGTTATGAGTTCTCCGTTTGCTCAGTTGGCAATAGCTCTTAATCTGAATTTACTGATGTTGGTGCTTTATTTTGATGCCTTTGTTTCTCCGAGTGGATGTGCTCTGGCAATTTTAGGATCATGTGCAAGAATGCTTTTTGGAATGGAAAAAAATAAACAAATGCCTAAATTTATTGGTAAACTTCATGCTAAAACAAGAGTCCCTCGAGCAGCGCTCTGGGTTAACTTAGGTGTTAGTTTTGTATTTCTGTTTGTATTTCAAGGTTGGAGTAATCTTGCTACTGCAATAACTGTAGCATTTGTAATATCATTTTTAGTTGGACCTATCGGCCTAAGTGCTTTAAGAGTAAAATATCCTGATATGAAAAGACCGTTTAAACTGCCGTTTGCTCCAGTTTTATCACCTATTGTTTTTGTTTTATGCTCTCTTATAATGTACTGGGCAAGATGGCCTATGACAGGAAAAGTTTTACTGACTATGCTGGCTGGAATGGTGTTTTATTTTTACTACCAGCATAAAACAGGATGGGTAGATTTTGGCGGACAGCTTCGCTCAGCTATGTGGCTTATAGTTTATATGGCTGTAATGGCCGTCTTCTCTTATATCGGGGGAACTGATTTTGGCGGTTTGGGGCTCATACCGAATGGATGGGGGCAGTTGATAGTTGTACTTCTCGCACTTGTATTTTATTTTTGGGGAGTTAAGAGCTATTATAAACCAAAAATCACTCGTTCAGAAAATGGTGAAATGATACTATAATAAATTATTTCTAAAGTTTAAATCTTTCCTGCAGTGAGCAGGAAAGATTTTTTTTGTAGACTAGATAAAATTTTCTGTAATGTCTTTTTCGATTGAAATATAAAAACTTTCACCATCAAATTTTTGGATGCTGAACTTTCCTTCGAGCAAACGTACTTCGTCATCAGGTTTTATAATTTTAAATTTATAATTTTCTTTCTCTTTTAGTTTTCTTAAATTCTTCATACCATCTACATAATCAGGATGTATGCATTTGTTATATAGGAAAGCTGTGCCGTTATTATAAAATTCATCCGCAGGGTAACCGTAAATTTTACTGTAAGTTGAATTTATGAAAGAATAATTTTCTGTTTTTACATTGATAACAGCTAATGCATCTGAAGATGAGTTTGCTAAAAATTCAAAGAATTGATTTCTTTTCTTAAGCTTGCTTATGTTTTCTTCTTCTTTTTTGGAATCTGTTATGTCTAATTCTATTCCAATCGCATAAGGTCCCATGAATTTATTGATTTCCTGAATATATCTCGTTTCACCTTTTGAATTGATAATCCGATATTCCCTTTTTGACTCTTTTTTAGGAAATGATGCATTTTTTCTGAATTCCAGCTCTTTTTTAAGGTCGTCCGGATGCAGTCTTGTTAACCAGAAATTCTGATTTTCGTAGAAACAGCTTTTGGGATAACCATAGATTTTTTTTATGCTGTCACTTACAAACAGAAATTTATAATCTCCATTTGGATAAATTTCTTCAAGCCATACAGAATAAGGAGTAATGTTGAGGAATTCCTGTAAAAGAAAAAGCGTTTCATCTTTTTTTTGTCTTTCAGTAATATCTTTAACTACAAGCAAAGCTGAAGTTCTATTTAAAAAGTTAACCTCTTCCCGTGTAATCTGTATCCATTTTATCTCACCGTCAGGTCTTAATATTTTTAATGACTCATGATTCATGAACGGATCGGCAAGAATTTGTTTTTCATAGATTTTATATTCAGGCATTATCAATATTTCTTTTAAAACAGCGGAAAGATTTTTTTCTTTAATAATATCATTTGAAACACCCAATATTTTCTCAAAAGAATCATTAAAATATATATATTCATCTGTTTCAATATCCCGGATAGCTAGTCCGTCGGACATGGCCTTGATATTAATATCTAATATTTCAAGTTTTCTGGTTGCTTCTTTTAATTGTGTACAATCTCTGATCACTCCAAACTCAAGTTCTTCATCCTTGATAGTAGCGTTATAAATAAAGTGCTGAATATGGCGAATATTCCCATCTTGAAGTTGAATTCTATATTCAAGAAAATTAGATCTATTTTTGATTTCAGATAATACTCTTTTCTTATCTTCTTTGTATATAAAGTTCATCCATCTGTCGGCATTACAGTAAAATTCATTTTTCCTTATCTGAAAAATATCCTGTATCGCATTATTTACATATATATAATGCCTATATGGTTTTGTTTTTATTATCCAGATAGCATGTTCAATTTTATCTAGAATCGATTCCATATAAAAATATTTTTCCTTTGCAGTGTCCTCTCCGCTTATATCAATAATTGTTCCAGTAATTCCATTGACTGTTCCTGCTTCAGATAATACCGGATCAAGCGAGACAAAACCTGTTTTCGAAGGTCCAACGAAACTTGCTATGGGAATATTCTCTCTATGAACACCTATTTTCTGCTTTATTACCTGTCTTTCCAGATCATCAAGATGTTTCATAGAACTTTTAGGATTCCATATCTCATTGTTTTTATGACCAAGAATAATGCTCCGGTCTAATATATTGAAATAAGATAGGAAAAATTGATTAACATAAGTGTATTTAAGATTTTTATCTTTCCGGTAAATAATGAAATTTATAGAGTTCAGAAGCGATGAAAACAGATGAATATCTCTCTTATTTTCTTTTTTTTCCCAAAGAAGCATTTCTGTCTGATTTTGTAAATTAATAAGCATTTTCTGCTTTTCTGTTTCTGTTTTTGTAGACAGATCAAGCGTTATTTTATCCAGTTTACCAAGTGAACCATAATAGTAAGGATGTAAATCTCCAATTTCCTGTAAGTCAGATATTCTTGTAACTGAAATATTTAATACTTCTGCTATCAGTCTGATAAAATATTCTGAAGGGATACTCAAACCTGTTTCCCATCTGACAATAGTTCTGGAAGATTTACCTATCAGTTTTCCTAAAGCTTCCTGAGTGATTTTCTTTTTTTTTCGCTGAAGTTTAAATTCTTCTTTATTAAACATATCAGGACTCCCTTTGTTATACAGATAAAAAACGGACGTATTATGCCATGTGTCTTATTTTAATGTTTTTATATTATAATATACGCCATTTGTCTGATTTATCAATATTTTCATTTGCTTTTGAGCATTAATTAATTACGGAAAGAACGTATTTTATAATAACTTAAATTAGGGATGGATTTCAAATAAAATAAAAGAATTGATTTTTTAAGAAAGGGATTTGATCATGGAAGAATGGAAAAAACAACTTGAAAACTTTGTTGACACTCTAGATGAATTGAAGAAGTATATCAATGTTACTCCTGATGAAGAGAAAGCCATTAATACACTGAATACAAAATGGGGAATGACTCCTTATTTTGCATCTTTAATGGACAGAAATGATCCAAAATGTCCGATTAGAAAGCAGATGGTTCCTTCTATGCAGGAAACAGTAAATCAGTATGGAATGGATGAATATTTAATCTGGAAGGAAAACCGTGCTACAGACGAAGTAAGGCCAGATTCAATTGCCCGTCAGTATCATGACAGAATTGCCTTCACTGTCACAGAAGTATGTACTGTTTACTGCAGACACTGTTTCAGAAGAGAACTGGTAGTAGACCAGAGCCTCTCTCTACGTTTTGATGTTGATGAAGGTTTAAAGTGGATAAGAGAACACAAAGAGATACGTGATGTTTTAATAACTGGAGGTGATCCATTCTTACTTTCCGATGAAAAAATAGAATATCTGATTACTGAACTTCGCAAAATAGATCATCTTGAAATGATACGTTTTCACACAAGAGCTCCTATTACTCTTCCTCATAGAATAACTGAAAGTTTGATGAATATACTAAGACCTTATCACAGGATTCCAATTTATATTAATGTTCAGTGCAATAATGCAAAGGAAATTACCGAGCTGACAGCACAAGCAGTTTATAAGCTGTTATCATGCGGTATTGTTGTTTCCAATCAGGGTGTTCTTATGAAAGGTATTAATGATGATGTTAAAAGTTTTAGAGAACTGCATTTGAAACTTCTTGCTACAAGAATTAGGCTCTACTATATGTTCTACTGTGAACCGGCTCCCGGAATTGATCATTTCAGAACTCCTGTAGAAAAAGGAGCTGAACTTATAAGAGATGCAATCAGAGGACATGTAAGCGGTTTAGCTCAGCCTATGTATGTTATAGCAACCAATGTAGGTAAAATTCCTCTGATGCCTGATTACTATATTATGGGGCATGATGACAAAGAATATCATCTGAGAAGTTATGAAGGAAAAATGACATCAATTCCAAATATGCCTGAAGAAAGTGAAGATTATAAACTTTATGATCCTGACGAAATGGAAACAATAAAAGAAAAAGAGTTGGTGGAAATCTAATACTGTATTGGAAATATTTTTTCACATAAATTTGAAAATTCTATTACAATAAAGTGTCTGTTGCAGAAAATTGACATTGTTAAGTTTACTGCAATAGGCAGATTGTAGAAAATTACTTAATTCATATTAATTTAAGTAATTTATTATTTATTCTTATAACTACTAAAAACAACAGGTAATGCAATGAATGACCTACTTTCAATGAACCCTAATAAACTTGTAAGTTTTCTAAATAAACTTCCTGAAGAGTTTACCAAAAAAGATATTATAGAATTTATACTTAAAAATGACATTAAGATGCTGAATTTCCGTTATGTAGGAGGAGACGGTAAACTTAAGCTCCTGAATTTTATAATAAATGATTTAGAGCATCTTGATAAGATTCTGACAATCGGCGAACGTGTTGACGGTTCCAGTCTGTTTTCTTATATAGAAGCAAGTTCAAGTGACTTATACGTTGTACCAAGATATAAGACAGCTTTCGTTAATCCATTTTCCGAAGTTCCTGCAGTTGATATTTTATGTTCATATTATGACAGCCATGGCAATCCTCTTGCCAGCGCACCAGAATACATAGTTAAAAAAGCTCATGATG
>DASCNA010000044.1:0-7829 GCA_036011305.1 Victivallales bacterium | reverse complement strand
CTTTCGCGCAGCTGCTAATTATGAAGAATTTGAAAACTGAAAAATACCATTAATGGACATGTAGCAATTTTCTATTATTAGAATGGTTACAAATTAGATGCAATCTCACTATTGACGTTCAAATAGAAAAAAAGTTGACATAGAATTTAACTGCTATATAATGATTAGTATATTAAGCGAGAGTAGCTCAGTGTTAGAGCGTCACGTTGCCAACGTGAAGGCCGGTGGTTCAATTCCATCCTCTCGCTCCATTTTTTTATGTTTTCAAAGAATTATATGGTTAGCGATTTCGGGTGCTATATTCTTGAAAATTACTTTGATATTTTTTAGGTATTCTTGCGTAGATCAGAGTATTATTATCTTCATATTTTGCATTAATAACTTTTCCTACCCTGTATACTTTTGAGCTGATATCGTGTTTATCTACTGGAATGCATAACTGCATAAGATCAGAATCTTTGTTAATCTGCTCAATTAACTTGGATTTTAGAGTATCGATACCTTCACCGGTTTTAACTGAAATGAAAACTGAGTTTTTGTAAAGCGCATTCATTCTAGCTTTGACTACAGGAGATTCAAGTTTATCCATCTTATTAAATACTATAATTGATGGTTTATCTAAAGCATTAAGTTCATCCAAAAGTTTAAGTGTGGTTTTCCAGTGATCTTCTACACTTGGATTAGAAATATCCAATACATGTATGATAAAATCTGCTACTAGTGCAGCTTCAAGTGTTGATTTAAATGCTTCTACTAAGTTATGAGGAAGTTTTCTGATCAATCCCACTGTATCAGTTACCAGTAAATTTTGATTATTGGGAAAATTTACAATTCTGGTTGTCGGATCAAGCGTTGCGAACAGTTTATTTTCAACAAATGCATTTGCCCCGGAAAGAGCATTAAGCAGAGATGATTTTCCAACATTTGTGTATCCGATAATTGCAGCTATCGGAGTAGATTGTTTTTCTCTTTTTGCCCTTTGAACTTCTCTGTGTTTTGATACTTCTTTTAAATCCTTTTTCAGTTGTGTAATTCTGTTTTGAACAAGACGCCTATCAGCTTCCAGTTGCTTTTCTCCTTCTCCACGTGTTCCTTTATTTCCGCCTCGTTGACGGGACAGGTGAGTCCAAGCTCTTTTTAATCTTGGTAGAGAGTATTCCATTCTTGCAAGTGCTACCTGAATAACGGCTTCTCTTGTAGTTGCTCTGTCGGCAAAGATATCTAGAATTACCTCCTGTCTGTCAATTACACAGAGATTGCTTAATTTTTCCCAATTTCTCTGTTGGGAAGGTGATAATTCAAAGTCTACAATGATGCAGTCAGCGTCAAAACGTTTAGCGGCATCTGTTATTTCTTCAACCTTGCCTGAACCAATATAATAACGGGAATTTGGCAATCGTACATTGGCTATTTCAGTACCTACGGTTTTTAAACCCATTGTATTTACAAGTTCTTTCAGCTCATCAAGATGTTCTTTAGAGTTATCTACACTGTTATTTGCAGATTTGCAGCCGACAAGATATGCTGTTTCTACTCTACCCTGCTGCTGATCTTTATTATCTGTACCTATCATAATAGTTTTTAGTTTTAGGTTTTTAGTTTTTTTAGGTTAATTTATTCGATTTTTGGTTATGCAGATTTGAATTAGTTATTGTTTTTATGCTTAAATAACTTTTCTTAAAACCAAACACTTAACACTTAAAACTATTTTTATAAAAAATTCTGATTGAACCTATTAATATTCTTCAATTGTTCTTTTCTTCAAACTGGAATTTTTAGAAAAATGCTATATTTTTTAACTTTGTTAAATATTCTTTTAAAATTTTCTGTATAAATACTGTACATTAAATTTAACTATATAAGCTGAAGATTTATAAGGATTTACTATGAATGACATGAAAGACACTGAACAGGCCAATTTAGAAAGCACTGATGAAATTTTTCAGAAAAATCTAAAAAAAGCCAATGAGTGGCGCGAAAACGGTATCGACCCATATGGTCAGAGATATGATGGCTCAATTTCAATTGATACTTTGCGTTCTTCCTACAAAGAAGATGAAGAAGAAAAGATTATTGGCAAAATAGCCGGAAGAATAATGGCTTTCAGAGCTATGGGTAAATCTATATTTGCCGATATTAAAGATTCTACAGGTAAAATTCAGCTTTATGTAGGTAAAAATATACTTGGTGAAAGCTTTCCTCTATTTAAAAGAATTGATATAGGCGACATTATCGGAGTTGAAGGTGAGCTTTTTGTAACTAGAATGGGTGAACTGACCTTAAAGGTTCATAATTTTACAATGCTCAGCAAGTCAATGAGAACTCTTCCTGAAAAATGGCATGGACTTACAGATATAGAGATGCGTTACCGTCAAAGATATGTAGATTTAATTGTTAATGATTCAGCTAGAGATGTTTTACTGAAAAGATCTCTCATTGTTAGAGAAATTCGTAAATATCTTGAAAACAAAGGATTTTTAGAAGTAGAAACTCCTATGCTGCAAACTCTTGCAGGCGGTGCTGCTGCTAATCCATTTAAAACATACCATGAAGCATTAAGTTGTGATATGTATCTGAGAATTGCCCCGGAACTGTATTTGAAGAGACTGTTAGTGGGCGGATTTGATAAAGTTTTTGAATTAAATAGAAATTTTAGAAATGAAGGTCTTTCCAGAAGGCATAATCCTGAGTTTACGATGCTCGAAATTTATGAAGCATATGGTGATTGCAGAACAATGATGGATCTTATTGAAGGTATTATTACTCATATTGCTGAAAAAGTGATGGGAAAACTTCAAATAGAGAAAAATGACGGCACCGTCATAGATTTGACACCTCCATGGAAGAGAGTAGAATATTGCGATCTTGTAAAATCTAAGTCTGGTGATGACTGGTTTGAGCTTACTCCTGATGAAAGAAGAGCTAAAGCCAAAGAAAT
The DNA here is from genome assembly GCA_036011305.1 of Victivallales bacterium. GTDB lineage: Bacteria > Verrucomicrobiota > Lentisphaeria > Victivallales > GWF2-38-69 > DASCNA01. Next base: position 4,891 of record DASCNA010000044.1, on the reverse strand, counting down.
GGGTCTGACAATTGAAGATGATAAAGTTGATTTTGAAGTTACTAATGAAATATATGAAAAACTGATTGAACCTACTTTGCTGAATCCTACATTCGTTACTAAAATGCCGGCACAATTGGTTCCATTAGCTAAAAAATGCAAAGATGATGATGCTTTTGTCGATGTATTTGAATTGGAAATCAACGGACAGGAAATTGCTCCTGGATACTCTGAACTTAATGACCCAATTGAGCAGAGAAAACGTTTTGAACAGCAGTTGAATATGGATAGCTCTGATCCTGATTATGAATTATGCGAAGGTAAAATTGACGAAGATTTCTTAAACGCATTAGAGTATGGGATGCCACCTGCCGGCGGTATGGGAGTAGGCATTGACAGGCTAATTATTTTACTGACCAGCGTTGATTCAATTAGAGATGTTATTCTTTTTCCACATATGAAACCTATAAAGAATTAATTGAAGAACTAGAATCATTTTATGATTATGAATAAAGTCCTCATATATTAATGAGGACTTTATATTTTTCTGAATCCACTATAAAACATGTAATTGCTGCTATTTTTCTAATAAAATATATTAAATTAACACTATATAGTTTACCCTCTAAGCTGCCTTACAAAATTCAGAAAAACCAAATAAATAGACTCAAAGTTGAGTTATTTCCTGTAACGTAAGTCCTGTTGATTCAGATATTACAGAAATGTCGATATTTTTATTTTTTAGGTTTTTAGCTATATTAAAGAGTTTATTTTTTAGTATTTTTTCAAATTCTGTTTGTCTGCAATTATTTAACTCCTCTGCTTGTTTTTTATCCTCTGTTATTTCAGTAATACTAATGACTGAGTGCCTTATATTGTTTAAGTTGAATGAACAAATAGTTGTATGGCACAAAATTTCAGATGAATCTGATTTAATTATTTTATGAATGAAATCTCCATATTCCTGTTTGCTGCTTATGTATCTTTCTAATAAAATTCCTTCTTTTGCAGGCACTATCGACCGTAGAGGTTTATTTTTTTTTAAAAATTCGGATTTTGTATATCCAGTGATTTTTTTAATATTGTTGCTTATATAAGTACACTTAAATTCATCTCTTTCATTTTCCTCTACGATGTATAATATTGTTTTCGGCATGCTGTTTAGAATATTATAGAGAAGTAATTGGTGTGATTCAGATTTCACCGTTTCATTTATATCCTTTTGAATAGAAATAATACATTTATCACCCATGAATACTGATTCTGAATAACTGTATTCAAACCACCTGTAATTTCCACTTACAAGCCTTCTTACACGTATAATATCTTTCCAGTTTCTTTCTTTATGGATTTTCTCCATTATATGTACGTCATCGGGATGTATAAAATGGTAAAAATCCATTTTTATAACTTGTTCTAAAGATGTAGCATTGCGTATTTTTAATGCTTCTTTGTTTGCATATAGATAATCATGGGTATCCATGGCATATATGATAATTCCTTCAGACATTGCATTTAGATTTATTTCGAGCAGTTCACTTATTCGAGCAGTTTTTTTCCTGTATGAAATATCGCTTATTATACCCAGAACACCGACAACTTTGTTCTTCTTATCAAAAATTGGCAGTTTTGAATAAATTCCCCATCTTTTCTTTCTCGAGCCAAGTAAAAAATTTTCTTTGTGCTTTATGCTTTGGCATGTTTCAAGGACATGTTTATCTTCTTTTTCATTAGCTTCAGCTTCAGCTTTTGGGAAAAAATCAAAATCAGTTTTGCCTAATGTATTGAAGTTTTCCATTAGCGCAATGTTTTTTAAAAAAGCTTTATTGGCCACAATATATTTTAAGTTTTTATCTTTAATATATAGTAATGAATCCATAGAAGTCAGAATACCTTTAATAATTATTGAAGCATTATTTAGCTTACTTTCCATTTGTAAAACATGTTTAATGATTTCTCTGGAATCATTAAAATTATCATTACTGTTATTGTTTATTCCAGATAATTCATAAATGGAGTTTGCACTTTCAGACAAATTAAGTTTTGATAATGGTGCATCAGGTTGAAGATCTGATATTTCATTTACGGGAGCATTTATCGTTTCCGCTATCTTACGTATGCTAGATTCATTATATATATTTCCGGCGGAGAGCCATTTATAAAGTGTAGGTTTTGATATACCGATTTTTTTTGCTATGGCAATATTGGTCATTCCAGACATTTTTATATACAGTTTTATCTTCTCTACATCAATTTTCATGGGCAATCTTCTCTTTTATTATTTAAATAATAATTATAAATCTTATGCTATAAACATCAATTATTTATACTTAAAAGTTTAATAAAATATACTATTTAGTATAATTTATTTCTATTATCGTCTGTTTTCTAGTATAAAATCAATTATTGCATAGGTTTTATAACTAGCAGTTTAAACTTAGGCATTTATGCAATAATATGAGGGTTTAAAACAATGGAATGTATAAGCGTTAATAATGATCATAATGTTAAATATATAACTTTTGACAGAGATAATAAGAGAAATGCATTAAACAATGAAATGTCTAACGATATTATCACAGCAATTGAAGAAGCAGAGAATGAGGAAGTAAAAGTAATTGTTATTCAGGCAGCACAAAACGCAAAGGTATTTTCTGCCGGATATGATTTATCAGAATTAAACACAATAGAAGATTTATATAAGGGATCTATTTTTAAACTGTTCCATAAAATACGAGACACTGAAATCCCGGTTATTGCAAAAGTTGACGGTGCTGTATATGCCGGAGCTCTGCATTTATTAATGGTATGTGATATTGTTCTTGCTACAAATTTTTCATCTGTTTCCATGACCTTAAATAGAATGGGGATTCCTCTCGATATAGAGAATTATAAATACTGGCTGGATGTTATGGGGATTCATAAAGTTAAAGAATTATTCTTTACAGCACTGCCGATTGATGCAACTGATGCATATATAGCCGGTATATTTAATGATGTTGACTCACTGGAAAATATAAATTTAAAATTAAACACAATAATCGATGGAATATTACATTGTTCTTTTCAGGGAATAGCAAACAGCAAGATGCAGATAAACAAAATAGCCGACTCAATGGTAATTGATAATAAAACTACAGCATTTTTGGAGAAAACAAAAAGTAAAATCATGAAAAGCAAAGAGTTAATACAAAACATAAGAAACTTAAAATATCAGGTAATTTGATATTTAATTAATTTAATAAAAGTAACATAAAAGAATAATTCTTAAGAAGGTGATTATTATGGATAATATTGCAAGCAAGATTAAAAGCGAGGAGACAGATTATAAGCACGTAGATAGATCTGATCCAATTGGGAAACTCTACTTTTTTATTCAATTATTTTCTTTTTTCCCAATATTTATAATTAGAGAAATATTATTAATTTCAGTATTTAGAAAAATTTTCTTTAATTACTTAAGGAAATTGTTTACAAAACAATTGGAAAAAAGACATGAATTTCCACATCATATACAATTGGATAAATATTATTTAATATTATCTATTCTAGATATGATAGAAAAATCTATGTTTAATACTCCTAATATGCATGTAAAAAGAAAAAGGCTGCATTTGTTTATAAATATATTTTTTAAAAGACTTCCAATAATTAAAAAATATAAAAAAGAGCATGGTGAATATCCTCCAGGATTTTTAACTATAGGTATTGGTAAATTCTGCAATCTCAAATGCACTGGATGCTATGCTAATGGAACAGATGCTGCTTCTGAAAAATTATCATGGGATATGATGAACAGAATTATTACTGAAAAAAAGAATCTATGTGGTTCATTCTTTACAGTAATAACAGGCGGAGAACCACTTGTTTGGAGAAGCCAAGGAAAAGACTTATTTGATTTAGCTGAGAAACATTCAGATCAACTTTTTCTGTTCTATACAAATGCAACTTTAATAAATGAAAAAACTGTTAAAAGAATGAATGAGCTAGGTAATATTACACCAGCAATTTCAATTGAAGGATATAAAACAGAAACTGATGGAAGACGTGGAGAAGGCGTTTATGATAAAATTGAAAATGCCATGAATCTTCTCAGAGATAATAATGTTGGATTCGGTATTTCAATTACTGCCACAAAAGAAAATGCAGAAATGCTTTCAAACAGTGAAATTTATGACTATTATTTTCAAAAAATGGGCGCTTCCTTTGGCTGGTTATTTCAATACATGCCTATAGGAAGATCTCATACTATTGATCTTCTTGTTACACCTGAACAGCGTATGAAGTTATTACGTAATATACAGAGTTTAATTAAAGATAAAAAATATTTTATGGTTGATTTCTGGAATAGCGGTACATGTGTAGAAGGATGTATTTCTGCAGGATCTCAAGGCGGTTTTCTGTATATTGACTGGAATGGTAATATTACTCCTTGTGCTTTTAACCCTTATTCTGCAGTTAATATTTATGATATTTATAAAGAAGGTAAAAACCTTAATGATGTTCTGCAGGCTCCATATTTTAAAGCAATTCGTGAATGGCAGAATCATTATGGAGTTCAAAGAACAAAGGATGAAATTGGCAACTGGATTACACCTTGCCTATGTAAAGACCATTATAATGATTTAAGACCTTTAATAGATAAATATAAACCTGTTCCAATTGATGAGCCGGCCAGAGAGGCTTTAAATGATAATGATTACAAAAAAGGAATGATCAAACACGGAAAAGATTTAGCAAAGGTTATTAATCCAATATGGGAAAAAGAATATATAGAACCTGAAAGAAAAGCAAGCTAAATTAGTTTACATTAATATTTAATATATTATTGAATGTATAGTAATATATTAAATATTAATTAAAAACAGTTAGTATAGGGGTATCATGAATAAGTTTATTGCTCTCGACCTTG
>DASCNA010000043.1:0-1796 GCA_036011305.1 Victivallales bacterium | reverse complement strand
TGCTTGAATATGTTACACTCTACCGGCGTGGTGAGATGGCCGAGTGGCTGAAGGCGCTCCCCTGCTAAGGGAGTATGGAGGCAAAACCTCCATCGTGGGTTCGAATCCCACTCTCTCCGCCAAAATGTATTTTTAAATTATATGCGCCCGTAGCTCAGTTGGATTAGAGTACCTGGCTACGAACCAGGCGGTCGGAGGTTCGAATCCTTCCGGGCGCGCCAATTTAAAATATTTTCGTCTCTCTCCAATTACAAATGCCACAAATTATGCACAAACATCTTCATAATAACGAGTATTTAATATAACAGGCACACGCATGCCATAATCACATCACACCAATGACAACACATGTGACTTATATACATACCACTGACATAAATATACCCTAGTTTACTCAGCTTATAACTTTGTTACTTCTATACTTGCATTATTTTTAGTTTATTAAGATAACTATCTACCTATCACTAAGCGCCTTGTTAGCTAAAATCTATATAGGTACCAAAACTTCACAAATTAACTAGCACTTTTAATTTTACTAATTATAGCATATCTGTAGCTTTTCAAAAAATTCCACATAAGTCTGTTAATTCTCGCCTACACATTTTATGCAAACAAATTCGACTGTACATTTTCTCCAAAGAACACTTAGTGTCAAACATAACATCTCTAGCTTTATTATAATCTGAGTAATTTTGCACTAGTTTTGCTAAACTCAAAAAATGGTTTTTAAAAGCATTAATGTTGTATCATTAAAATACTTAGTTTTAAAACTACATTTGCACAATGGAATTAAATTATCTAACCATATTATTTTTTACTGATAGCACTATCTGAAATATAACCACCATCAACATATACGGTAACAACACTCTCCTAAATATCTATCAATAAAGTCCAGGCTTTAAGGTCATCACTTGAGAATCCATAGTTTAGTCATCTACTAATGCAGCATTAGTATCACGAAAGGATCAAAAAATACTATTTAAACTATATAACTTTTTAACATACTCTCTATGACATTAATTCTAAAAAATATCTTAAAACAAATACTTTATTTAACATATGAATATATTTATCAGCATTTATTACTTAGTACTATGATATCCAAAAAATTTTAATCATCTATAAATACTAATATAATCAACAATATCAATAATTATTACTACAAATTTAACATTGAAAGTTATAAATTCTCAAACTAACCTATTAGGTAATCTGACAGTTCTTTTAGTCACTAAAATTACTTAAAAAATAAAACCACGTAATTTATATATATTTCTAACGATATACCATAGTTAACAAAAGTAAATCAACATTCCAGCTAATATTATCAATTGCTCTCAATACTCGCTTCACCGATCAACGAAATAGTAAATTTTACTACATTTTAAAATATCCAGATTAGAAATCATTCCATTTTTTTTAAAAAAATTGATATTAAATAAAATATATATACTAAAATCAATATTCACCTTTCCACGATTATAGAAAAAAGTATAATATAATAGTTACCATTTTAATTTCTCCAATTTAACCTGACTCATTTATTTTTAAAATACAAATATGATTTTTTTTAATATACTCCTAGCATTCTTATAAAATAACTAAAAATATAAGAAATTATTTAAAATAGAAAGAACATACATACTGTAGCCAATAATGAAGATTTGTAGTAATTGACAAATGACATTAAATCTTAATTTAGTACTGACTAATCGTAAAATATCAATAAAAAATCGTTGACGAAAAAAATCGAGTACCTTTCACATGTACGAACTGTTTTTTTTACATGTTGT
>DASCNA010000042.1:0-36968 GCA_036011305.1 Victivallales bacterium | reverse complement strand
GACTGGACCAGGCTTTTTGTCCATTTCTCTGTTCTACTCTAACACGATAATATGTTTCTTTCTCTAAATCCGAAATATCTGATAAAGCGATAATTGCCGAATATCCCGCTTCCGGAATAACCTTATGTACCTTAACTTTATATGAATAATGATAAATCAGTGGATCTTCTCTTGGAAGTTCTTCAGGTTTTATACCTGTATGCTTTTTGATAATATTAAGTACTTCCTCTTTATACCATAATATATTACTTGAATCCATTAACTCTTTTACTGTTTTTACAAGTTTTTCTCCGTTAACTTCAATTTCTACAACTGCCTCTGGAACAGATTCAAATTCAAACAGAATACCGCCCTGGTAATGCTCTGCAGTATATCTCTGTTCACTTGCCATATTAAATTCAGCTTTATTCTTTCCTATATGAGGAATACTCTGACGATTGTTAATCCAACTTGGTTCCCATTTCAAAATTTCACCTTCAGAAAGTTTCACAGAACCGTTCCATTCATGAATAGGTTCAGGCATGTCAGTTGATTTTGGTCCCCATCCCATTTCAAGCCTGATTTTGAACTTTGATAATTCTCCTTTTTCAGGTTTCAGCCAGGTCCCCTGATGAGAGTAAGTCCTAAACACTTTATCATTTTTTAGAATTTCTATTCTATCAAGGGCATCACAGCCAGAAACATCAATTTTCAGTTCTCTGTCAGAAGCATATTCCAATATGCTTCCCATTATTTCACCATTACATCTGAAATCCAGTTTAATTCTGTCGCCGGTAACGCCATATACTCTTCTGGCTTTGAATGCGTCCCAAACACTTTCTCTTGTCAGAGTTTCCGAAAGACAAGCCATGAGGCCGTGTCCCCACCGTCCAGGCATATTTGTCCAGTTGTCTGTTGAGCATATCGCTCCTAAGCGCAAACCTTCATTCAGTGCACTTTGATAAGTACCACCACCCGTACCTGGTCCCATGTGAGAATTCATTCTCAGTCCCGGATGTTCCTCATCAGTTTCTGAACATCCGTGAACAGAAAAAATCTCGGAAAACGGACTTACATTTTCATCGCAGAGTTTCCAGTAAGGTGCTCTGATTCCTGGATAGTAACCCGTATGGTGCGGTATGGCTATCGCATCGGTTTTCAGTTCTTTCAGCTTATCATAAAGCTCTTTAACAGTTCCGGGTACATATACTTTTTCTCCTTCTGATTTATAAACAACATTTAGGTCTCCCCATGAACCGCTTCCCTGCCATTCATATCCTGGAAAAACTACAAATTCACCCGCTTTATTATACTTTGAAGTAACTTCTTCAACTTCCTTCCATTCTGTTTCAATCTGTTCCTGTGTTTTTTCAATTTCCAATGCCAACGAGTATTTCACATGTGGATATTTTTCTTTGGTAAACGGGTTTATGCTCTGCGCCCAGTCATGTGTCGGTGTATAATATGCGCCTGTGTAAAAATCCAGATATCCAGAAGCAAAATTCACTATATAATCAAAAGATGGAGCTTCTACAAATGTGTAGGTATTATGATGAGTATCTCCCCAGTATATATTATATTTTTTTTCTGTCATAATTACATATCCTATTAGCTGTCCATTTTTGCACGTGGTGTTTTATATTGAATAAATAGAGCTGATACAGAAGCTATCAGGAGAAAAACTCCTCCGGTAACAACTGCATAAAGTGCATTGTTTCCCAAAAAATTAACCAGAAAATAACCGAAGAATATTGAAACAAGAACCTGTGCAAATACACCTGATGTATGGAAAATACCCATATTGGTACCTGTATCTTTATCTTTAAAATACTCTCCTATTATTGCGAAAGGAATACTCTGGTTACCTGCATACATTATTCCTACACCGATCATGGGAATTATCAAAAAGTTATGATCTGATATAAAAAGCAGGCTGATAAGGGAAACTCCTCCAATGGCAATTGTAAATGCAAAAATATTTTTCAACTCTATAAATTTATAAAGAAAAGGAACACAAAATGAAAAAATTATAGAAAAAATAGAATACATGGCAAAACAGAATCCTGCCCAGACAACTCCGTTTGTATAAAGTGTTGTTCCTGGGTGGGCACCGAAAATATTAGTAGCTACTGCAGGTGTAAAATATATAAGCATAAGAAATATACCTATCCATGAAATAAACATGGAAATGGCAACCTGCCTCATCAGTTTAGGCATTTTAATTATACCTACAAAAATTTCAGTTGAAGCACGGAAAATGTTAAGCTCTTTTTTTCTTCTTTCTCTGAATATTTCCATATTTTCGGGAGGATACTCTTTTGTAAAAATACAACTTATAACATTCGTTAACAGGAGAATAACAGAACCTATTAAAAACGAAAGCTTTACTATAAGAGGTATTGTTCCTTGTTGTGTAACTGTACTTACACCTGCCAGATGCAGCAGAAGCCACGGAGTAAAATAGGCTACAGTTGTTCCTAAGCCGCAGAATATGTACTGTATAATAAAACCGAAAGGTACCTGTTCCGAAGGTAAAATATCAGCAATCATTGTCCTGTAAGGTCCCTGCATTGCATTATTGGCCCCCATAATCAACCAGAACAAAATAACAACTATATATAAAGATCCGGCAAAAATCATTCCGATAAAACTTACTGATACCAGAATCGATCCAACTAATATAAAAGGTCTTCTCCGACCGAATCTGTTCCAAGTCCAGTCGCTCCATTTTCCTGCAATCAACTGCATTATAATACCTGTTACAGGTCCTGCCAACCATAGCCCTGCAATTTGATCAGGTCTTGCACCGAGGTATTCGAATATTGCACTCATGACACCGAAGCACACACCCCATGAAAAATTCTGTCCTAAAAAGCCCAGATTCATAATGCTAATTTTACCGGAACTCATTCTATTTTTTATCATAATCATTATTCAACTTATTTTAAAGTAGGGCTATCCTTACGGGCAGCCATTCATTTTATCCCATACCTTTTTTTAAATTTCTTCAAAGTAGATCAGTTAAAAGTTTACGGTTAAGCAGAAGCTTAACCGTAACCATCATTGATCAATACATCTTCCAGTATTCATTTATTTTTTCTTCTGTTAGGTACATATTAGCTCTATAACATCCCAGCTGAGTTGTAGAATTTCCACCAAAGATATTTCCCATTTTTAGACAGTCAACAATATCCATATCTTTATGCAGACCGTAGACTATTCCGGTAAGAAAATTATCTCCGGCACCTGTCATTTCAACCGCATTAAATTTACAAGACATACCAACATGCACTATTTTCCCGTCTACATATGTCATACATCCTTTGGCACCGGTTTTAACAATTGGAAATTTCACGTATTGAAATAACTTTTCAACTGCTTCTTCAGGAGTGGAGGAATTAGTTATTTTCATTGCCTCTTTATCGTTTGGTGAATATAGATCCACATACTCAAGCTGATTAAAAAGTTTTTCAGCATTTTGAATATCAGTCCATCCAACGTCAAAAACAATAAAAGTTCCTTCATCACTGACCTTTTCCATGACTCCTGGAAATGCCGGTGCAGAGAAACAGATTTTAGACCCTTTTAAAAATTCATAAACTTTATCTTTTGAAGTAAATTTATCGGTCAAATCATCTGTCATATCTTCACAATATGAAAGAAAAGCTCTATCTTCCGACATAGAGGCGGCACTAGTAATAACAACAGGACTTGTATCCCTGGCGTGAAAATTATAATAATCAACAAAATTAAGTTTATTCAACAACTGTTCGGCTATTGAACTTTGAATATCTTTACCCAGAAATGTTCCAAGTTTACCTTCAATACCCAAATTACTTAATATAATAGGAATGACGGCAGCACCACCTCCAAGCTGGATATCAAAATCTGGGGCATAGAGTTCCTCTCCCAGGTTTGGGAACCTATCTAGTCCGGAATATATTATATCAACGTTTAACCTACAAAATGCAGCAACTGACATTATTTCCAATCTCCTGTATAATCTGAATGAACTTCTAAATATCTATCTACAAGTTTAGCTGCAAGCGTATAAGAATTAACCAATGGATGAGCAGTTAAAGCTAAAATTGCTGCATCTCTGCTTTTCTCCAATATTGCTTTTACTGCCATTTTTTCATAATATTTAACTGTTTTAATGAGGTTCAACTGAAAATCAGGAACCTTGCCTATCCTTACAGGATGAGCACCGTCTTTATCTATCTTACAGGTTATTTCAACGATATCATCATCTTCTAATCCATCAATAGCTCATTTGTTTGGAACTGATAATACCATTTCTTTATCGCCACCTGTACGCAATGCGTTTACAAATCTCAAGGCAACTCCTGCATATCCTCCTTCATCAGGTTCATCAAGGTACTCCTGCAAGGAAGGAACAGCTTTCGGGACAACTCTTCCTCCTCCTGATTCAGCAGACATATAACTGTTTTCTCTTCTTAAATAATAAGTTGTAAATATTTCAAATGCTTTGTCAAACTCTTTTTCCATATCAAGTTTTTCAAGTTCAGACATCATTTCTGTGTTTATTTCAAGTATATTTTCTCCACGAGTCTGCTTCGATTTTAAAATAGATTTAACTGCTCTTTCCCTGTAGTAGTAGAAATAAAGGTATCCATTAAGCAGCATATCTCCACCTGACAATTTGACCAGTTCAGGGTCAAAAAGGTGCATTTCAGTTTTTGCGTATAGTTCTTTACTGTTAATCAACTCTTTAGAAATATCCTTGCCGTTCAGTTTAAAGTTTCTAAACCACGAAAGATGGTTAAGGCCAAAACATTCCATTGAAAGCTCTTTATCTTTAATATTTAATAGATTAAGTAGTTGATTTTTAAAACCGCTCGGGCTGTCGCAGATACCGTAAACATTGTCATAGCCTGCAGTTCTCAAAGCCTGTGTTACAATTCCTGAAGGATTTGTAAAATTAAAAATCAGAACATTTTTATCTGCATGTTTTTTGATCATCTTACAATACTCGAGAAGTACAGGAACTGATCTCATTGCCATAGCAAAACCCCCTGCTCCAGTGGTTTCTTGTCCCAAAACCCCCTGATCCAATGCTACTCTTTCATCATAAGTACGTGCTTTATCCTCACCGACTCTAAGCGTTGTGATTACAAAGTCTGCATCTTTGACTGCTTCTACAGCATCTGTTGTGGTAGAAAATTTTAAACTTGGATCAAGCCTGTTGGCGACTATCTGAGCAATTTTACCATAGATAGATAATTTTTTTTCATTATTATCCATAAATACAACTTCTGTAAGTCCAACTTTTGAACTGTTTGCAACAATTGATTTTGCTAAAAATGGAGATCTGACTCCACCGCCGCCTAATACTGCCAATTTCATAATAAATCCCGCTCCATATATAAATTAATAAAAACAAAGAAAATTCTGAGTTAATATAAATTAATTAATTAATATAGAAAAAAAACATTTTATGTTTTATTTTTCCCTAAAACGACATATTTTGTATTATTGGAAACATATTTTGTTTTCGTTAAGCTATTGGAGATATATAATGGGTAAGATTTTTTTTGATAAAATTAATTCAATAAGAAAAAAAAAGAAAATTACATTAGCCGAAATAGCTGAAGCGGCAGGCATAAGCAGAAGTACTATCTGGAAATGGGAAAAGGGTGTTAAAAACCCCAAAGATATTCATATAAGAGAAATAGCAAAAGTTTTATCTGTTTCTGTAGATGAAATATCTGACCTTCCGGCAGAAAAACCTTTATCCAACCAGAAACTTTCAGATTCTGTCGAAACATGGTTTGAGTTGACCGAATCGGGAATATCTGAAGAAAACAGTGAATTCAAAAGGCTTGGTGAAAGTTTAAAAAAAATACAGAATAAACTTGAACATTCTTCACTTATAATTAAGGGTTTAATGAATGCAACAAATTCCTATCTATATATCAAAGGGACAGATTCAAAATATATCATAGCAAACAGGCAGTTTAAAAAAGGGTTATCACTGGATTTAGAATTTAAAATATATAAAAAAACAGATCATGATCTATTTTCAGTCAAAGAAGCACTATTTAACAAAGAAGAAGATAAAAAAGCAATGCTGCTTGGAACTCCTGTAATAAACAGAGAAGGTTTTATTCCAGGTTCAAGAAAAAAGAAATGGGGGATGATTTCAAAAATACCTATTTTTGATTCAAAAGACAGAATTCAGGGAATAATCGGTATTTTTGTTGATATCACAGAAAGAAAACGAAATGAAGAATTAAGAGAGCTTCTCGAAGTAAATGTAAACTCCATGTCTGACGGTATTGCAATAATGAACATAAACAGTAATGAATATGTATATCTGAATAATGCCAGAGAAAAACTTTACGGTTATTCAAATAGTTTAATGATAAAAAAAGGATTTGAGTTTAGAATAAAAAAATTCGTTCATCCTGATGACAGAGCACAGGAACAAAAATATTATTTAGGTAAAAAATGGCCTGCTACTAGGAACTTTAGAATAATTAAACCGGACGGAGAAACAAGATGGATAGAATGTATATCTTCTCAAACAGTTTTTATGGGAAAGAAAAGTTATTTTTCCATACAGAGAGATATTACAGAAAAAGTGGAAAATAAAAAACTCCAGGAAGAGTATATTCATAAAATAAATGATATGGAAAACGCTCTGCTTAACCTGCCGTACCTGGTATATGTTCATAGAAAAACCGGTGATATCCTGGCAGAACGAAACAGTAAGAATTACTTTACAAACGGTAATGAATATTTAATCATAGGAGTAACTGAAAACGAACTGAATGAAGTGGGTAAGAACTGGGTGAATTTTATTATACCAGGGTATCGTCAAAAAATAATTGATATAATGAATTCAGATAAAAAAAATGTTGAAATTGAGTATCCCATAAAATCACCTAAAACAAAAAAAATAAGATGGCTTAAAGAATCCTATACAGTTTACAGCGATAAAGTATGCGGCATAGTTCATGATATAACAGAACTTAAAATTATTGGCGGAGTAGCATATTAATAAAACAGGCTATATCAAAACTGCATTCGATATAGCCTTATTGTAGTAGAAATAGATATAATTTAAGCAGCTATCTTGTTTCCTGAGTAGATAAAACGGTCAAGGATCAACTTAACAACAAACATCAAAACAGTAGCACAAAGAGTAATAATACCGATCATCATAAATGCATGACAGTAAACAGGCAGTGACTGTACAGCTGTCATAGGAGCTGATGAAGGCTGTGTCATATTTGCTATAACCGCACCTGTAACACCGGCCATTGCCATTGCAAGATACCACATTCCTATAGCAAATCCCATTAATTTTTCAGGAACCAGCTGGGATACCATTGAAGCCCCAAGAGCCGCAACGAGCAGTTCACCAATTGAGATCAGAAAAAATGCTGCAACAATCCAGTTTGATGATACTATTCCGTGTCCGTTTGAAAAATACATAGATGGAACAAGTACCAAAAATGCCAAAGCAGAAATAAAAAGACCAAAAGTAAATTTAGTAGTCATTTTTACATTTTTATTTTTCCTTCCCTGCCATTTATAAATCCATGCTAAAATCGGTGCAAAAATCATAATTGTTGCAGGATTAAGAAGCTGATACTGTTCAGGATAAATAGAAATACCAAAAATAGTATGTACTGTATTTTGTGCTCCGAAGAATGTTAATGAAGTAAACATCTGGTTATAAAGTGAATAGAAAATAATAGCAATTCCAATCAACACTAAAGCTGAAATCATTTTGCCTCTTTCACCTTTTTTCTGTTTTGTGGCTAGGTATAGGAAGAAAAGGAATCCGAAACTGACAAGCACCACCATCAGATAATTAGTTAATGTTACAAAGTTTAATAGGAAGGAACAAATTATAACTGTAACAATAGACAAACCGATAACATTTAATGTTTTTTTAATACTGAATTTTAATTCATCAGCTTTTGATGCTACGCCTTTAAAATATTTTTTCCCGCAATAAAAGTTAATAAGTCCAATAATAAGCCCTATAGCAGCTACTGCAAAACCGTACTGCCAGCCATATTTATGAGCTACAAAAGGAGAAATCATCTGAGAAACAACCGAACCAACATTAATTGACATGTAGTAAATTGAGTAGGCTGAATCACGTCTGGCAATGTCGCCTCTTTTAATTATTTTTGATAGCAGAGATCCGGGATTAGATTTGAATAAACCGTTTCCTACAATGATAGTGGCCATTCCCAGATAAACTAATTCAATAGACATTGATGATGCTAAAATTAAATATCCAGCAAGCAGTACAATACCACCGAGAATGATTGTACGTTTAGTGCCAAGATAAGAGTCACCAACCCAACCCCCAATCGGAATAAAGATATAAAGCAATGCTGAGAAAGCACCAAAAAGACTGTAAGCAGTACTTTTTGGAAGGTTAAACTGCATTACAAAGAACATAACAATGATTGTGTTAAAAGCATAGAAACCAAATCGTTCCATCATTTCAACAACAAAAATCTTGTTAAACCTCTTGCTATAGCAAGCATTTTCTGACATTTGAGACAAGTCCATAATTTTCTCCCTTTTTAGTTAAATAAAATCATCCCAATTTGAAAAAATATTAAACGAATATGCGATATATTCGAGTAAAACTATCTTTAAATACGATTATTCAGCAATTAAGGCAGATCAATTTTTATTCTATTACTGAATTTAGTTTAAGCAGTATAATAACTTATTTATCTATGCAACAAAAAACTAACTGCCAAAGTAAAATTAAAGCAATTATAGACACAATAGACTATATAATAGACATAATTGTCCATCAATGTTATATTTATAACAATGCAATCACGCTATAATACAGCAACAGGTGTTAAATAGTACATTATTTTAAATTTAAATATCAACGAAACATTTCTAAAACTTTTTTGATTTTTCCGATTCAAAAATATTGTTAAAATCGATTCCTTTGATATTACCTAAAAGCCATTTTTTCATCTCATAGAAATCACATATATATCGCCGTCAGCCTCTATTACATTCTGTATCGAACAATGTCCTCTCATATCACATGATTCGGCATCCTATTCGGGGGTTATCTTAATCAAGATTATATGTACCTGATACCAAAGGTATATCTCTCTTGGATAAATTGAAGAGAATCTGATGGATGATGTACCTTTAAAAAAACTTGGTACAGAAGAACTCTAAGATAGGATAGTTATAAATTCCAGCCCAATCTACTTTGTGCTTATTTTTAAATAGTATTGAAAAGTACATATCAAGAATAAAAATACTGCATAGTACCGTCATTAATAACTGCAACTGATGCTTCAGCAGAGTAATCTTTTCTAAGCGTATTGATAACATTTTTCCATTCGTTAATAATTTCAGCATCATTTCTATTACAAATCATATCACATGCATTCTGATCTGGATATGCCATGTTAAATATTAATCTTCGAGCATAATTATTAATTTCACCTTGATTTTTAACTGTATAAAGAAGGCCGCCGTAATCGCTACCGAATGAGCCAAATAGATAATGATAAACCTGCCCTTCGGGTGTATCAAAAAGAAGAACAATTACACCATCTTTTTTTACAATCTGAGATGCAAGAAAAAATGATATTGCGGCTTCAGTGGCTTTCGCATATGAATTAGCAATTACAATATCATATTTTTCCGAATCAGATATAACTCCATAATGTTCTCTGGCCTGTTTCACTCCTTCATTATATGTAGTCCATGGATCACCTGAAAAAATATCTGTTATCTCTCCTTTGTCATTTACAAAACAGTCAAATTTATAGTCTAGTCTGCTTATTTCAGCCGCCTCATTAAATATTGAAA
The DNA here is from genome assembly GCA_036011305.1 of Victivallales bacterium. Classification (GTDB taxonomy): domain Bacteria; phylum Verrucomicrobiota; class Lentisphaeria; order Victivallales; family GWF2-38-69; genus DASCNA01. Next base: position 27,146 of record DASCNA010000042.1, on the reverse strand, counting down.
CCATAGGATTTTGTTTCCATTTACCAAATCCGGTATGTTTTATACATGAAAACTGGCTGTTATGAAAATCCTTAACAGTAGAAAGAGAGGCGATTCCAGGTACTACTATCTTCCCTCCACCAGACCAACCAGCCTGCACATGGGGCAAAATAGATTCTATCCCAATTTTAAGGTCACAGTTCATATACTCTCTATTTAGAAATACATCAACTCCATTTGCTGTAGTACCTGCCTTAATATTGTTTTTTTGAATGAATGCATCATGATTGTATATTCGAAATCTTCTGACAATATCAACTCCAAGTTTTTTTCTGGCATAACTCAAATCATATGGAGCATGACTGCCTAAAGCCCAGATAAATCTTATATGTTCATCAGTTATCCCGGCATCATTTAGCGTATCAACTATAAACGGTGCTATATCATAAACTGGAGTAGGCCTCGTCATATCATCAAAAACAATAACAGCTTCTTTTTTTGTTCGGGCAATTTCAAATAAAGTTTTCCCCTGTAACGGTTTATTAACAGCGTCCCCTATTTTAGAGTTACACAGTAAAAGTTTTTTATGTCCTAAAGGTAAAATCTTTTTTACATTCCAAATCTCAGGAAAATCTAATTTCCTAATAGTATTTTCATACCACCTTCTTACAGGTATGTCCACAGTTTTCATTTTACACCTCAACTGACAGTACAATTTTATAGTTTTCAAAAAACTCTAAAAACATTATATCATAAAAAGTTAATTCTCTCTTTCCTCATAACCATCAGGCAGCTCATCCGGCGAACAATCAATTATATCTTCCCTATCAACTCCAACATTTTCTAAAAAGGTTATATTAGCAAATGAATCTTCAGCAGGCACCATAGGCCATGTTGGGCCTTGATCCCTGTATTTCAACATATCATCCACAAATTCATTTTCATGGCATATTGTTCTTTCAGGATGTTTATGAACCCACATTGGCATTAAAAAATAGGAATGAAGCCAACGTTTTTGAGGATTAATACACATAGTTACAATATTACCTGTAGGTTCTATCCAGTTAACTCTGAAAATCCAATTACCTAATGATTTCATTGATACTTTTCTATCATTAACCCAACGTCCTGCAACAGGTCCGCTATGAATTCTGTAATCTACATTTTTAGCATTTTTAAAATACACTTCATACTGCCAATTATTTTCATATGTATAAATTACATGCTTTCCCAGTAAGCCGCTTACATCTTGTATAGGATAATTTTTCATTTTTATTCTCCTGAATCTAGTTTCTAGTACTTTCTGTTCTTCCTTTAATTGCATAGTAAGTTAATTACTTTGACTTCCAAATCCTGCAGGAAGCTCGGAAGGCGAACATTCGATGACATCATTTCTATTAATACCAACATCCGTTATAAATTTGATCCTACCAAAAGAGTCTATAGCAGTTTCCATAGGCCACGTTGGTCCCTGATCTCTATATTTCAACATTTCATCTATAAATTTATTTTCATGACAAATCGTTAGTTCTGGTTGTTGATATACCCATTGAGGCATTAAAAAATAATCATGAAACCAACGCTCAGTAATACTCGTTACGATTGTCACAACATTACCTGTAGGTTCAACCCAGTTAATCCTGTAAATTTCATGTCCCAATGCCACCATACTGACTTCTCTATTATTAACCCACCGTCCTGCAACAGGACCACTATGTATTCTGTAGTCAACGTATTCAGAATTCTTAAAGTATATTTCATATACCCATCCGTTTTCATATTCAAGAATCAGATGTTTACCTAGAATTCCGTCTAAATTCTGATCTGGATATTTCATTTCTAATCTCTTAAATTAATATTATTGTTCTTTCTTAAAATTTTTTGCATACAATGCAGCTCCAATAGCTCCGAAAAGTTGAGGGTAAGTTGGTTGTAATACTCTACAACCAGTCATTGTTTCCATCATCTCAGCAATATAAGGATTATGTGCAGCAACTCCTCCTGTAAGTACTATCATACCGTCAATAGTAGTCATTGAAATTACTCGTTTAAGCACAGCATAAAATATTCCTTTAGCGAGATTGTTTACATTTATACCAGTTCTTATTTTACTTAATATTTCAGTACCTGCAAATACTGTGCAGAAACTTCCAAGCTTAACAAGTTTATCAGCCTCTCTTGCAAGTTTATCCATATCACTAATATGGACACCTAATCTCATGGACATTTCTTCTATAAATGACCCTGTACCAGCTGCACATTTTCTATTCATGACAAAATCCAATCTTCTACCCATATCATCAATGAAGACCACTTTGCTGTCCTGACCTCCTATATCAATAAGTGTTAACTTTTTTTTATATTTCTCAAATGCAGTTTTTGAATGACAACTTATTTCACTAACTGTTCTTTTACTGAATTTAACATTTTCTCTTCCATATCCCGTAGATACACAGTAAGCTACATCCTTCAGTGTACAGTCAGCCATTTTCAAACTGGCTTCTACTGCAATTTCAGATGCTTTTTCAAAGCTGGTTCCGGAGCGTAGAATATGATTTCCAATCAACTTTTTATTCTCATCAAGAATCGCAGCTTTGCAGAAGGTTGAGCCTACATCTATACCCAGAAATATCGATTTCATTTTAAATACCCTCCAACTCTTCAATCAGAGCTTCTATTTTAGTTTTTGTCTGTTCTTCAGAATAGCATCTTAAATCATTAAGATCTCCATCTATAACGATGTAAGGAATCCCTGTTTTTTCACAGATAGTTTTATGCAGCCCAAATTTGGTTTCAGAAGAGTAATCACATGTCCAAGCATTATGGTACAGAATTCCATCAATTTTATAAAAATCAAAACACTTTTTAAGGTATTTTGCACGTCTATCATCATTCCCGGATATATAAAGTTCTGTATAAACTTTACCCAGACTGTCTAACGGGTTTTCTGGATCCAAATCGTTAAATACCCATGAACTGCAGTAAGTTGATGCTACTACATTTGCCTTTAAAGAACCTAGCTGTTTTGATAAAGCGCCAATCTTTCCCCAAACAGGTATCCCTGCCCAGAATAATCTGTGTTTTTCACCTTCCACTGCTGCTTCAGTATTCCTTACTTTTTCATTAAGCTCTTTGTATAATGTTTCATAATAATCTATTGCAACTTTATCTCCTCTCAAAACTACAGCTGGCCCCATGTGAATACAGCTGTCAAAAAAAGTCCATGGTGCAGGAACATTGGAGTTTAGCTCTAGACACTTATTCCATATCTGAGAAGTTTTCAGTGAGTTTGCAATAACCTCTTTCAACCTGTCCATATCAAGTTTTTTACCAATTATCTTTTCAAGAGGAGCGATCATAGATTTGATTTGATTCGTGCCCATATAGTTCAATTCCATGTCGCCATTTTCAATTTCTCTTGGAGTATGCATGCCGAGGACTGGAACTCCGAACTCTTTTCCATACCATTTAAACCAGTACTGAACATCTTTACACTGGCTTGTATTGTAAACAAGAACATCAGGTTTAGGTACTGAACTAAATCCATATGCCTCTTTCAATGGTGTTTGGTTATTAAGGTACGAACCGATATCACTTTTAAGGTAAGAACATGCATTAGGAGAAAATCCGATTTCTACACTTGAATCAATTAAATCTGTAGACATCCTTGTGGCACCAAGCATTGCACCATGATTTTCAGGAAAATATACTAAAAAACCCAAACCTCTTAATAGTTCTGCCGGTCCTACACTTGTGCACCAGGCTATTTTTCTGTTTTTTGTGTCAATGGCTTCTTTTAATTCCCCGAAATAATCAGTCATAATTTTGTTTTCCAGCTTAGTAGCTTCTATATCTTTTCTTTTAAAACCAGCAGACATGATACACCTCCTATATATTATTCTGAAAATTCTTCAATTATTTTCTGATTGTGTTCACCAAGGACAGATGCTTTCTCTCTTTCTTCAATTACTGGATAAGAACTCAGCTTAATGGGATTTCCGGCAAACATACAATCACCGGATCTAATTATCATTTTTCTGTATTTTACCTGCTCCATTTTCGACATTTCTTCTATGGTATTAATATTAGAACAAGGAACACCGGCATCATGCATTTTGTCTATCCAGTATTGAGCATCATATTCCTTCAATACAGTTTCCAATTCCTTTCTTAGAATTTCTCTGTTTTTATGAAGATCTTTTGGAAATTTAAATTCAGGCTTATTCTGCCATTCTTCCTTACCAATAGCTTTCAATAATAATTCCCACAGTTTTTTTGAAGCAACACATATTACAAATTCTTTATCTCTAACTCTAAAAGTACTGAATGGTGAAATTGAAGGATTATCATTTCCATGTTTAACAGGAGATTTACCAGTAGCATAATATTCACCTACTGCTTCTGATATTAAATGTATCATACTGTCAAGCATTGCTATATCAACATGACAGCCTTTACCTGTTTTTGTACGTGCAAACAGAGCAGTCATAATACCTGAATATGCATATAATCCTGCACTTACATCACCTAAAGAGCAACCGGCTCTTGTCGACTTCCCGTCAGGAAAACCGGTAAGATTCATAAAACCTGAATCTGCCTGAACGATTTCGTCATAGGCTGGGGCCTGGTGAATCGGACCTGTCTGACCAAAACCTGATATAGATGCATATATGATATCAGGTTTTATTCTCTTAACTTCTTCATAACCAAGACCTGCGCGATCCATAACTCCCGGTCTGAAATTTTCCACTAAAACATCAGCTTTTTTAAGCATAGTCTTCAATATTTTGACATCATCAGGATTTTTAAGGTCTGACTCAAAACTTTCTTTTCCACCATTCACACATGCAAAATCTTTTGAAAGAGTTTTATCTATAAATACACCGCAGTATCTTGTTATATCACCTAAACCTTTCCTTTCGATTTTTATTACTCTTGCTCCGTTGTCACTCAATAACTGTGTACTGAATGGTCCGCTTATTACATTTGTAAAATCAATTACAAGTAAACCGTCTAAAGGACCTTTAATATTAAAGTTATTCATTATTAAACTCCTGTTTTATTCTTTTCTTAATATAATAATAATACCACAGAAGTTTTATTTTGTAAAACAAATATTTATGATATAATATATTGGCAATATTGATATATAATAATTAAGGTGCTTAATATGAAACTATCAAGTATAAACTTAAATCTTCTTATTGCACTTGATGCACTTCTAGATGAGCAAAGTGTTTCAAAAGCCGCTGCTAGATTAAATTTGAGTCAATCACAACTAAGTAATATATTAAAGGATTTGCGCATATTGTTTGAAGATGATCTTCTTGTTAAAGGTCCTGACAGGCAGATGGTTCTTACTTCTATGGCAAACAGTCTAATATTACCTGTTAATGAAGCTATAAATAAATTTAAAGAAGTATTTAAAACTGCCAGGCCATTCAAACCTGAAACTGCCAATGATTATTTCGGTTTAGGAATGAATGATTATACTTCATCAATTCTTTGCAACAGACTTATACGTTTTATAAATGAAAAAGCTCCGAATATATCCATGGATGTATTCCATCTAAATAATATAAAAAATTACCATGAATTCAAGGAAAAAAATATTAATCTAGCTATTGGTTCTTTTGATATTTCCTCCAATAACATCTCTAGGGAAATGCTGTATACTACAAAGTTCACCTGTGCTTTTTCAAATTCCCACAAACTGGAAAAGAAGCAAAAACTCACGAAAGCAAACTTTCTAAAAAATCCAATTATTTTAATTTCATCAAGAAAAAATTATTCAGATATTATTTTAAAAATACTGGACATGAACCTTGGTAAAAATAACTACAGATGCACTAAAATTCCACATTTCTATACAGCATTGAACCTATTAAAAAACAACAACTACATATGTATTGCAAATAAAGATATTATTGAAAAATTAGGCAATAATTTAAATTTATCAATGAGAGATCTACCATTTCAGACACCTGAGCTCAACTATTATATGTTTTGGAAAAAGGTTGATACTAACAACCCCGCCCATAAATGGTTTAGAACTCAAATTAAAAATATACTGAAATAGAAAGCGAAGATACTTCATACTATTGATCAGCAGTTATTTTAAGATATTATTTAATCAAGATTATGATGACCATCTAAGCAATGAAAGGATACATATGAAATTTAAGTCATTTTTAAAATCTCATTCTGTGTGGATCATTATTGGGTTTGTTATATTATTTATTATTCTCTTTCTCATAAACTTCAATATTAGGCTGAAAAATCTGAAGAATAAAAAAAATGAAATAAAAGAACTAAATCAACAATATGTAAGAAATATAAAAAATCTTAAAAAAAAGTACGCTTCAAAACTAAAAATACTGAAGAATAAAAATAAAGCATTAGCTCATAAACTATACAGTCATAACTCTATTAGTACCGATATAACTTCCGCACCAAAGTTAACTCTTCCTAATAATTCTAAAGAATCAGAGATGAAATCAAATAAAAACGATAAAACATTATCACAGACAGACTTTTATAATGCGCTACTTTCAACCGATACAGAAATAAAAGAGAAAGGAGAGATTATGGACAGTAATCCACTAAACGATCCCCCTCCTCCTCCTTCTCCGTCACTTCATTTATAATAATTTTATATCTTTTTATAAATATAAAAATAGCACTAATATACAATTGGACATTAGTGCTATTCATTTAATTTATACTATGCTCTTCTACCGGTCTGCCTTCCACAGCCTACGCCACGCTTACTGCTCTCTACAAATTCAATAAATTCAAGAACCTCGGGTAAAGGTTCAATTTCTTCTTTTATTTTATTTAATCCATTTGTAGCATTTAAACCACCTCTGTAGAATATCTTATATACATCTCGGATTGCTTTTATAGCTTCTTTAGAAAACCCGTTACGTTTTAGGCCTATAAGATTAATAGACTTAATAGCACCGTTTCTTCCGTCGGCTATCATAAATGGAGGAACATCTAATGAAGTAACAGAACCACCGCTCATTATGACAAAACGTCCTACTTTTACAAACTGATGTATACCGGCCAATGGGGCAATTATTACATTATTTCCTATGTGAGAATGACCAGCAAAACCAGAGCAATTCCCTAGTACAATATTGTTACCGACAACACAGTCATGTGCTACATGGGAATTTGCCATAAAAAATCCATCGTTCCCAATCGTCGTAGCGGCACCGTCACTAGATCCAATATTTGCAGTAAAACCTTCACGAAATTTATTGCCATTACCAATTTTTAAATATGCTTTTTGGTTAGTAAAACTATAATCCTGTGGCTCAGTTCCCAATGATACAAAGGGATAAATAATATTATTTTCCCCTATTATAGTATTACCAGAAACGCAACAGTGCTTAAGCAATTTAGTTCCAGCACCGATTTCAACATTATCCTCTACAATACAGTAGGGGCCTATTTCCACGTCAGAAGCCAATACTGCTTTTTCGCTAACTATAGCTGTCTTATGTATCCTAGCCACAACAAACCTCCTTGAAAACTACTAACTAAAAATGAAATTCCTAGAAAAAATTAATATTTTAAATTATTTCACTATAATAAAATATAGCATTAAAATTTTCTATATGAAAAATTTGAAATAATCACTATAATATACATATACTAATGAAATTTTAAACCGTTTAAGTGTTATGAGATACACAGCTTTAGAAAAATTATTCATTTTTCTCTTTTCTTTGATAATAATTGCCTGTTTTATTCTATTTACTGTTTTCCATGCTGAACGAATCGCTTTTCTGTATTTACATAATGCAACCAGAAATCCTTACGATGTACTCTGCTGGCTTGTCATTAGCGGCTTTATCGTTTTACTATGTTTTTCTATTAAAGGAATTTATACAGGAATAAAATATCGACTAAAAATAAAATTTTTCGTCTTTTCAGTAATTATAAATTTAATATTTATCTGTTTGTTTAATCCTTTAACATTTTATTTTATGAGTTATAGGCCTGTACTGCTTAACCTTTCTTTCTGGATTCCAATGAATATCATAGTAGTTATTTATGTTGCTACTTTTATAATAAAAATCCTAGCTGAAGCGGAAGATACTTCAGATTTAGAATAAAATACGATTTTAAAAATAATGCTTACGCAAAGTAAATAATTAAAATATTACCATATTATGAGATACACAGCGTTAGAAAAATTATTTATTTTACTTTTTTCTTTAACAATAATTGCCTGTTTTGTAATTTTTACTATTCTGCGTTTAAAAAAAATCAATCTTCAATCTACACAAATATCTTTTAATTATAATCCGTTCGAAGTATTGGTTTGGCTTTGTCTTATAAGCTTCTCAGTTCTATTGTATTTCTCTATTAGAGGAATTTATAAAGGTAGGAAAAGAAAATTAAAAAATAAATTTCAGTGGTATTCTATAATCATAAATATCATATTTATAGGATTATTTAACCCTATAACCTTTTATCTTATCGATATTAAACCAACTTTAAATCCCCTTCCGTTTTGGATTACGATGCATATAATAGGCATTATTTATGTTTTTATTTTTATGTTAAAAATGCTTTCTGAAACAACACCTGAGTCAGATTCAAATAATATTATCTAATTCTATGTTTACACTTCGATGAAATAATAAAAAACATGTAGATGATGTCATCACAGCAGTCAGCAATATTAATGTTTCTGATGATATCCGTAAAAGAATTTATACTGCACTCACATGAACTGTATTCTATATTGAAAAAGCTTGCTATTTCATTTCGATTATCAGCTTCATAAAAACAGTCCTTTACCAGTTTATATGGTTCATTAAGGTCTTTAAGCAGTCCAAGAATCCATAGTATCCCCTGCTCTTTATCAACCTTAAACAATCTTATGAATTTATAATATTCATCTTGAACACCATAGTATTTTGTTATGTAATAAAACATTTCAAGTTTTATTATGGTTGGACATTCTACCGACATTGCCTTTGCCAATATCAATTTAGGCAATTCATCATCTTCGAAGATGGATAAAGAGATAGAACCCGCCAGTAGCACTTTGGGAATATCCGAATTCATAAATATGTTTTTAATTTTAATACGGCTTTCAATATCTCTTTGCTGAGATAGGGAGATCATTGCCTGACTTTTTAAAGAGTAATCTTCAGTATCAAGTGCCTTCCTCAAATAAGGTATAGCTTCTTTTATATTATTGTTTCCTAATATATAAGCAGCCATATAGCCGGTAGAATACTCTCCCTGTTCGAGTTCTCTAATAAGAGCCTCAATATCTTCTTTACATGTAAGTTTCTGTGAATTCAAACCTCTCAGTGCCTTTGTTCTAACAAGAGAATAAGGTGATTCCAAATAATATAATAAAGACTTTTTCGAAAATCTTGTTTTCTTATTCTGTAGAAAACTTATATTTTCAAGTTCTGTCTTTAATGATGAATACTTTTCAAACTTATTAATTGAATACAATGTAAACATCTCTCTTGGAGAGAGCAGCAGGCCAACAACATTTTTCACTTTCACGTCGCAACAGGTTGTAAGCCGACTCAATAGATATATTACTGGCAGCGAAATTATCAGCATAATAAGAAAAAAAATCTTAAAAACCATAAACTCGGACGAAATTAACATTGTCAGTATTTTAATAAGCCCACCACCAATAACAATACTTGCTACACCACCAATAACCCCAGTATATAGGCTGAATATTAGAGAATAACCTACAGATTTTTTCTCAGGAACCAAAATTAAAAAATAGTGAAAAGAACTTGTAGTCAACCCACTTCCGGTTATGCCTCCAATTAAAAAAACAGCTGATAATGAATAAATATTTATATGATCAGGAATAAATATCCATATTAAAGCAATAAACATATTGCCTATTACATAAATAATCATGAGGGGTTTAGGTCCAGTGTACTCTGAAATTATTCCGCTTATATACGTGACACCTATACTTCCCAGCAGCTGAATGATTATATATATAAAAATATATGTGTCTGAAATATTATATATTCTCTTTAATGCAATAACTGACACAGATATTACAAGAGTACTAATGGCTACAGAAAATCCACGGGCAATAAAAAAATTTCTTATTGCACTATCTTCTTTCAATTTCTTAAGAGATGAAAAAATATTAAAATCTTTAGCTGTTTTTCTCGCCATTTCAGACTCTTTTACTGTTACCATTATAAAACTGCATAAAAAACTTATTACTGCACCAAAAGTAATAACAATTTCAAAACTCCCCAATGTTTGTCCCAATTTGAAATAGAAAAACAGTCCGATTAAACAGGCAAGCATAGCTAAGTTATAATATAAAAATGAACTTGAAGTAAATTTCCCTTTATTATCACTTTCTGTCAAGTCTCCCAGTAATGGACGCATAGCAGGTGAACCTAAATATCTAAAAACATAAAATAACAATGAAAAGGCAAGAAGAAGTAAGGTTATATAAATAGGGGATAAATAATTAATAAAAAACGGTGTCAATGCCAATAACACTGCAGCAATTCCCTTAAGCTGCCCTGATATAGATATCGTTTTAGCAGCCCCCCATCCAGCAATAAGGAAACTTGAAAAAATGACAGCAAAAGAACCAATATAAACAAATGATGTAGCTCCAGTTACCAGAGCCGGAGAAAGTCCGGCTTGAAGCAGAAACAGTATTATGATATTGCCTGAAACACAAATATGAGAAACACCATTAAAGAAAGAAAAAAAAAGGAGCTTTTTTCTTTCTTTAGCCTGTTGTTTATACGATAATACTGAAGATACAATCATAAAAGTTTACATGGTTTAAACAAAGCCTGTTTCTACAGGCATTATTTGTATTTATTCAAAGATATAATAGCATCTGAAACATCTTTTTTAGCTCTTCTCAGCAATTTATGCACACGTGTATGATTTAATGACTGCTGATTAATTTCCATTATGTTTTCTAATAAGCCATTGAGATTTCTAACTAATTCATTCTGTGTATTCATAATAATAACACTCTATTTAATATTTTACAGTAAAAATTATTTGATTAAAACTTTAATAATATTGCCATTTAAACGGCAGTTATTCATTCAGACTTGAAGTGCAACCATAAATTTGACTGATTTATCTTGGTTTCAGACTCAACAATGACTTAAAATAGGAGTTTTTTCATCTCCCATTTTTATGTCGCTGAAATGTCCATAAAATTGTAACAAATTCGAATGCTCTCTAATTTCCTTATAAATGAATATTATTTGATCTCGTAAATTGATCAACAATTATGGATGTAGCTTCAGCAATAACTTTATCATTCCGCTTTGCATCTTTATCATTGGTTCTTGAAAATAAAACTATTATTATTGGTTTACCATCCGGGGGCCATACTACGCCTATATCATTATTAACTCCATAAGAACCACCACCTGTTTTATCACCAACAATCCAACCTTTTGGCACACCAGCTCTTATCTTTTTATCTCCAGTCGTATTTCCTTTTAACCAAGAAATTAATAGCTCTTTCTGCCTACCTTCAAATAAATTACCTAAGATGAGTTTATTTAAACTTTTAGCCATTGCATCAGGTGTCGTTGTATCGCGTATATCTCCTGGAGTGGCTGAATTTAAACTTGGTTCACTGCGATCAAGTCTAAACGTATTATCCCCTATAAATTTAGCATATTCATTAACTCCATCTCTATCAACAATATATTTCACAAGAAGGTTTGTTGCTGCATTATCACTATACTCTATTGCTGCTTTACATAAGTCAGTAACACTCATGTTTTTTCCTATATATTTTTTGGTAATAGGTGCATAACCACTTTTTTCAACAACTTGCGAAGATATTTTAATTTTTTTCTTGAGTATGTCCGGATTACTCATGCTTTTAAAAAGTACAGAAGAAACCACAAAAACTTTTCCTGTGCTGCAAAAAGGAAATCTATCATCAGCATTGTATTGTACTTTTTCATTATTAGCAGAGTTTATTGCAGCAACACCAAGCTTAACTCCATATCTAGATTCAATATTTTTAAACTTTTCAAATGTAGAATTTTGGTTAATTTTTATAGATTTTTGTTCTTTAATAGTAGAAAGTATACTACCCAGCTTTGAATAATATGTTTCGTCTATTGGCAATTTATCATGCGCAAGAATATAAATATTCAGAACATAATGAGTATAATTCACATAATTTTTTACATATTCTCTACCCAGGTTTACTAATTTTTCATTATACGCTTTTGTATTTAACTTAGTTTTCATATCGTTATACGCTTTGTAGCTTTCTAGAACATGATTGTATTTCCTGTATAGTGTTTTTGAAACCTGATTAGTAAGAAAATCTGCTTCAGACTGTATTGATACCGAACTCAGAGGCTTAACATTTGTAATTTTTAATAAATTAACAGGTTTACCATTTTCCAGTGCTCCGTCACTTAATTGTATAATAGAGGGCAAAGCTTTAATATGTTTAACTCCAGTAAAAGTCATTCCCTCACCTTTCAGGTGACATTTGACCATCGCAGTGTAGAAATTGGTTTTAATTTGAGTATTATCCATAGGAGCAGCTGTCTCAAGCATTTTTACTGTTTTTTCAAATAAATTAATTGCTTTATTTGTACAAGCTGGAGGCATCCATATAAGTATAGTATTGACATCACCGGTTTTTAAAGCCAGTAAACTTGCCTGTACCACAGGACCTTTATCGCTGTTACAATGTCCAAAAACTGTAAGCGGAAACAAAGTAAAAGCTGTAATAACCGACATTAAAGTTAATTTTGTTTTTTTTGATAACAGATTCATTTTCAGCCTCCAAGCTATTGATTTTTAATTCAAAAATTTCTATAATTTCATTCTTAAATTTCTTCATCAGTTATTAAAAGAGACTGTTAGAATAGTTTTCTTCAAGAAAAAAATCTAATACAATTGAAAACACAACATAAAATGATTATTTTCTAACATATAAATGTTAATTAATGGTATTTTACTTATGCATTTTTATTCAGACAAACTAAGAGCAATTAGGAAAAATAAAAAAATTTCAATGGAAGAGCTATCTATTCTTCTTGGAATTAACCGTGGCACTTTATGGACATGGGAATCCGGAAAAGTTTCACATTCAGAAAAAAAAATTAGACAGTTAGCAGATGTATTAAATATATCTACTGAAATGATATCTGATTTATCACCTGAAAAGCCTAAATTTGAGGGTGAATTAAAAGAGATAGCCGACTCTTGGCTATCTTTAGCAGATGACAATCAATTAGAAATAAAAAACCAGGAAGATTACTTTATAAATAGAATAAAACAGCAATTTACAAGATTCAGCCAATCTACAGTTGTTATAAATGCCCTCATAAAATCTCTCGAAATTATATTCTATGTAAAAGATAATAATTTACAATATATTACTGCCAACAAATCGTTTCTTAAAAACTTATCACTCAATAATAATTTTAAGATAACGGGGTTAACGGATAATGATTTATTCAGCAGAAATGAGGCATTAAAAAATACTGAAGAAGATTTACAGGTAATACAATCTGATCAACCTATCATCAACAGAGAAGATTTCATACCCGGTAGCCGTAAGAAAAAATGGGGTTTGATTTCTAAAACTCCAATTCATGATTCTGGTGGAAAAATAGCAGGTATAGCAGGTATTTATGTTGATATTTCTGAAAGAAAAAAAAATGAAGACATGAAAAATCTTTTAGAAAAAACCATCAATCATTCTAGTGATATGTTCTGGATTGGAAAATATACAGATAAATCAAACACTAAATTTAAGTATCTATTCATAAGCAATGCAGTTGAAAAAGTTTATGGCATAAAAAAAGAAAACTTAAAAATAACAGGGAAAATTTTAGGAAACTTACTTCATCCTGATTTCAAGCACTTGCAGTATATCAACCCTAAGGATTGCTATATCCCTTGCAAAAAAGAATATAAAATCAAATGCGGAGATGATAAAGAAAGATGGATATACGAAAAAGTATTTAAATTTGAAGATATTTATTATGGAATAGCAATTGATATAACAGAAAGAAAGAGATCTGAAGAATTCATAAAGCTTTTAGAAGTAAATATTAATACTATGGCAGATGGCTTAGCTGTATTTAAACTTGATGACGGAAAGCATATATACATAAACAAATCACTAGAAAAAATATTTGGTTATAGCTTAAGTGTATTATATGAAGGAGGCGTCAAATTCTGGCTTGATAAAATTGTTCACTTCGAAGATAGAGATACACAAAAAAAATATACTGATATAAATAGTAAATTACCACTCTATCGTCGATACAGGATAGTTAGGCCTGATGGCGTAATAAGATGGATAGAAAGCACTACTACTAAAAAAATTATTAATCATGAAACTTATATTATAGCAATAGTAAAGGATATTACAGATAAAAAATCATCAGAAAATGTTTTAGAGTTGCTTGAAGCTTCATATATAAAAGCTAAAGAAACTATCTGGATACTAAATATGAAACACAGGCAAATTGTATATTTCTCTAATTCTGTAAAAAATATATATGGTTACTCACAGACAGATTTTTATGGGAAAAACGGATATAACTTTTGGTTAAATAAGTGTTTACATCCAGACTATATTAAATTTTTTAATAAAATTTTGAAAGCTAAACACTCCAATAATAATTTACAGTATAAAATTATCAATAGTAATAGTGATGTTATAGATCTTTCGGTTACAGCAGTAAAATATTCTCATAAAAGTAATAATTATATAAGTTTTGAAGAAAAAGTAATATGTAATTAAACAATTGTAAACTGCTTAAGGCTGTTCATTATATAAGGAACTCTTCAGCATATAATCTATCACTAAGAGTAATACTCAATTATTATTACAGCCAAGGTTTATTAAAAACTTTATTATAATTACTACGTATATATATGAGAAATATTTTATAAACTTAATCAAAAATTCCAGTTATATTTATATTATACAACTGGAAAATAAATTATATTAGTGACAATAATTTTTCAGCAGCTTCTTTCGGCCCAGAAGATTCATTACCTGGGATACCTAGTTTAGTTCTTATCTGGCCAACAAAAATATTATTATCAAAAAATGCTTTAAAGTATTTATCAGCGATCTTATCATGGAGGTCCTTATACTCAGGAGGTCCAAAAATATTTGCAAAGTATGAATTAGTCAAACCAGTAGATGTTGTCGTCCCCTTACTCATGACAGCGCCTTCTTTAAATACATTGATAGCATCTGAAGGAGTACTGAACCTTTCTATTATTAAATGAGCTTCATCAATAGGTTCATAGTTATTAGCATAAAGAATAAAGTCAATTTTATGACCTCTTACAATATTATCATAAGTAGCTACAGGAAGAATTGCTCTAGCATTAACCTGGCTCGGATTCATAATTATAGTCCTATCCAACTGTCCAAAAGCATATCCAGGCTGAAGATCGTCCAGTCTGACATATGCTCCTATTTCTGTGCCATATCCTTTAACAGTGCCATCGCTGTCAATCTTTATAGACCCCATATCATCTGCGACTATCTTCATATCTCGAATATGTTTATCACCAAGGATCCTGAGAGCTTCAAGGGTTTCTGATTTACCTGCTCCTGAATCACCAATCAGCAACACTGTTGCCTCTCTACCGTTGTTCATCGCAATTTTCACAAGAGCACCATGAAATGGTAAATCTTCCTGCTTCATTATATTAATATTATGAATTGTAAGAATCATTTTTTTCAAATAGCCAAAATATCCGAATTCATCTCTGTTTGGTACTGCTGCAACAATTAATTTATTTTCATTATCTTCATAAAAAACTGTAGGATCTTCTGCCATATCATCAATAGAATTATCCGGTATGCCGAAAATATATACACCATCAGGCTTGCCTGTTAACTCATCATCATTAGCAAGTTCAAACAGATTACACATAGAGAGTCCAAGTTCAAGAAACTTTTCATGTATGTATACATATACCAGCAATTCTCCAACTTTAGCTGGATAACACAACCATTCTTCACTGTTTATATCAACTCGATCTAACGGGTTGCTGTCTACTCTTAAAAATTTTCCTTTTCTCTTATTCATGGGAGGATTTAATATAAGAGGAGGATACAGAAGGATCTGTCGAGTCATAGGTATACTTTTCAGTTTGTTATACAAACCATTAAGAGCAATCTCATGTTTTTTAGACGTAATAGCTGCAATTTCAGCTCCAGCTCTAACTTGCCTATAAATGGACGGATGCACACTTGTAATGTTTTCCTGAATATCTCTATAAGCTTTCCTAACTATATGCATAAGATTTTCAATGGTTTCATTAAATACTCTATAAGGTTTTTTATCAAGGTCAGTGATATCAGAAGAACATATAATAAATCTGTCAAACTCTCTCCAATAATTATAAACATACTCAACAAAATCGTTCAGAGTTTCTTTATTTTTGAAAAATATTTCAGAGCCTTCTACAACTTTGGGAAGAAATTCAGCTTTAAGTTTGGTCAGATAAACCAGTATATCTATTAGTAAATCAATATCTTTTTCTTTAATATCAGTTTTACCAAATATATTTAATAGAGGAGAACGTTTAGCATTCAGTTCATTAATTGTTTTTGTAACAAAAATTTTAAAAAAATCATGTTTTAACAATTCTTCCGAAGTATAAGTAATGTTACTGTCTACATTCATCAATATCTTCTTTTCCAAAATCTTGAATGGTTTTCTATCCATCATCAACTCCTAATTTACTCCTCTTATTAATATAAGTTATTTCTAAGTTACTTAAGTATTAGTTAAGTTAATACTTATATAAGTTCTTACAACAAACTAAATACGCATATTGAAAAATAATAATAACTCCCAATTAAATCATTGACCATGCAAGAATGAAATCAATTAGTGCCGATATGCAAGAATTCAAAAGCATAATATATTTTTTTAGAAAATTATTTTTAAGTGATAATGCATCGAAGAAGAAACATTTTCTATTTACAGGTATTTGAATAGACGTGAAATATTGTCTGTAAGAAATAAAATTACAAGGCTTGCCATGCAAAAACAGTATTTAAAAAATCAATTTATCTTTAAATAATTGTTTTTTCAATTGAACCCACCAACAAGAAGCACAAGCAAAAAAAGAAATCCGGTTAATACTAAGCAGGCACCTCCTATAAAAGTAATTACTGTCATATCAGTAACAATACCGACAATCAGAAGCACAAGCGCGACGACACCAACAATCAAACTTATATTAACAAATCCTTTAACATCATTTCTACCGTTAGCCAATTTAGTACATCTTCAAATTATTGCACCATGTGCTCATTATAAATATTACAATTACCTTAAATTAGATTAGGTTTTATTGTATATATTTGAATTAATTCGCTATTTATCTCTAATAATAGCATAAATTGAATCTAAAACATCTATCAAATAAAGGAATATTGCTACATTTTAATTTATGTATTGTAAGTACAGCTTTCTAAGTTATTCTTTATTCTACACATGGATTTTAAGAATAAAATAACCTGTATAACAGAAAATATAAAATTATGTTAATATTAGACTTAAATAAACCTTCATTAAATTATTTATACAAATTAAATATAGAAACGAAAAAAACACTGTACCTTCTATCAATCAAGATTTTCAAAACCACACACATTAAAACTCAACAAATTCAAGATTCTAAAATATCAATTTTAACTTATGAATTTGATGCTAAGGAACTAAACTATATTTTTTCCAGTAATTTGCATGAGACGTTAGTGACAAACTTAATTGATCAACTGTCAAAAGTATTATTTAAATTTAATACCAAACAATATCAGGAATTAAAAATATCTCCTTTGCTTATTTGTGCAACTTTTGCTGATAATACTTTAAAACTAGAAATATTATCAGAAATACTACCTTTAATTCAAGATTTATATTCAATTCAAAGCAATAGAAAAATTAAAGGACAAAAGTTCGATTCAGAACATTCTGCAGCATTTTACGAAATATTGAAAAAAGCACATAACAGAAAAAGAATTATATATGACCTTGATGAGTTAAGAGAAATCTTAGGCACTACTTATAATACAGAAGATGAAACAGTTATTAATTATGAAAAATGGAGTCAGTTTAAAGAAAAAGTTATAGAAACTGCAAAAAATGAATTGGAATTGAAGAGCGACATATATTTTGAATATGAACCTTTATATAAAGGGCGCAAGATAGTAGAACTGCTTATAAAACCTCTTTTTAAACCTAAGGTCAATAATGAAATCAATACCAAAACTTGTGACAATACTGTCATAAAACCAGAAATAGAAACTGACAGTTTTTCAAGAAACAGTACAGTAGAAAAAGAAAACGAAATTATATCTGAAAAGATACAGTCTTATACAGAAAGTCATTCATACAGGACATGGAAAAAAGACCTAAATGGTTTTATATCTTTTAACGAAATGATGTTTAACGAACGAAAATCATTTTCGATAAAAAAAATAATTGATTCTATTAAAAGGGAAAAAGATTATATTGAATTGAAACACTTTCCATGTCAGTTTCAAAAAGAATTTTTACTGTATATTGACCCGGAATTACATATAGATTTCTGATTTTTTATTTCTTAATAATTTGACAGTATAATAAAGAGTTAATTACGTCAAAAAAAATTGCTTTTTAAATATTTACTGATAAACTTCAAATTAGGAAGAAAGAATAACATATTTGACTATCATCGTCCTATAGTCATTAAATATCTCTATAATTCATTATTTTTCATAATAAATTAACAAATTTATAGAATATTTTTTTACAAATATGATTTAAATTTTCAAATTTCGATGTAAATGTATCTTATCATTATATTCAATCAAATGTGGGGATTCAAATGTCAGAAGTTAAACTAGAGAAAATTGAAAAAGTTTATCCAAACGGCTTTAAAGCAGTGCACGGTATTGATTTAGAGGTCAAAGATGGAGAGTTTATGGTTCTAGTCGGCCCATCCGGATGTGCTAAATCAACAGTTTTAAGAATGATAGCAGGTTTGGAGGAAATTACAGAAGGAACTCTTAAAATTGCTGATAAAGTAGTTAACAATTTAGATCCTAAAGACAGAGGAATAGCAATGGTATTTCAGAACTATGCGCTATATCCGCATATGACTGTCTACAACAATATGGCATTCGGCTTAAAATTAAGAAAAATGCCTAAAAAAGAAATTGACATGAGGGTCAGAGAGGCTGCAGCAAAACTTGAAATAGAAGATCTGCTGGACAGAAAACCTAAGGATATGTCAGGTGGTCAGAGACAACGTGTAGCTGTAGGTAGAGCTATCGTGAGAAAACCGGATGTATTTTTATTTGATGAACCTTTGTCAAACCTTGATGCAAAGCTTCGTGTTTCTATGAGAGTTAGACTTGTCCAACTGCATCAGCAGTTAAAAGAAGAAGGTCAAACAGCCACAATGATATATGTTACCCATGACCAGGTTGAAGCCATGACTATGGGAGACAGAATCTGTGTGCTAAAAGATGGGCTTATAATGCAGGTTGACAGACCTCTTAATTTATATAAATTCCCAGCTAATAAATTCGTAGCAGGCTTTATAGGTTCTCCTGCAATGAACCTTCTTGAAGCTGAGATGTTCCAAAAAGATAAAAAAACATATATTACTATTGGCGAACATGAATTCGAATTGCCTAAAGTTAAGGCCGATGCAGTATTAAAAAAGACAAAACTTGATAAAAAGAAAAAAATATGGTTTGGACTGAGGCCTGAAGATGTTGAAAGCATAGAAACACACCCTGGTTCAAGCAATTATATAGATGGTAAAATTTCTTTGCTTGAGCAGATGGGTAATGAAACTTTCTGTTATTTTGCAACTGGTGGTCATAACTATACTGCCCGGTTGGAATCAAGTAAAATTAAAGATCTGCAAATAGGCGATGATTACAAATTTTATCTAAAACTGGAAAATTATCATATCTTTGATTTTGATACAGAAGAAAATATTTCTCTGGTTTAAATTTTATATTATTCATATATCTAAAGTATTAGCCTTTTGCAAGTCTAATACTTTTTTTATATATAATACATATGAAAGTGAATTACAAAACACTAACATTTTGTATTTTTTTATTAAAAATTTGTAATATTAAAAGTTTTATATTAGACTAGAATATCAATTAATAATATATAAGGGATATTAATACTATGAGTACAAATATTGATGACTTAATGGACATTCTAATGGAACGTATGGAAAAAACTATAGATGCAATGAAGGTAGATTTTACCGGAATACGTACAGGTAAAGCATCTCCTGCTCTAGTTGAAAATATTCTCATTGACTACTATGGAACAGCTACAAAATTAAAAGAACTGGCCGGTATTACTTCTCCTGAACCGAGACTGTTGGTTATTCAGCCATATGATCCGGGCTCTGTTTCAACAATTGAAAAAGCTATAAGCACTTCAAAAGTAGGAATTAATCCTGTAAGCGACGGAAAAATACTTCGCCTTCCTATACCTGAATTAAGTGAAGAACGCCGTTCATCTTTGACAAAACAGGTAGGTACTAGAGCTGAAGAAGCAAGAGTTTCTATTAGAAATATCAGAAGAGAAGGTAATGATATTGCTAAAAAATCTCAAAAAAATACTGAAATAACAGAGGATGATTTAAAAATAGTTCTCAAGGATATACAGGAACTCACTGATAGCAGCATTAAAGATGTTGACAGTGTATTAAAAGAAAAAGAAAATGAATTAATGAATATCTAGTAAAACTTTAATATATAAATCCCGGTGAAATAACCGGGATTAGAACTACAAGTATTTTCGGAACTTCTTACAATAG
Organism: Victivallales bacterium; assembly: GCA_036011305.1. Lineage (GTDB taxonomy): Bacteria > Verrucomicrobiota > Lentisphaeria > Victivallales > GWF2-38-69 > DASCNA01. Next base: position 6,302 of record DASCNA010000042.1, on the reverse strand, counting down.
TACCGATAAATATCAGGAAGCTAATAACAATGCCTGGGATAATAATGAGTACCTGGGAGCTTTCGTCAATAATTCTGCTATAATAGGTGCCTTTTATTCTCAATTTACAGATTGAATGACACAGACTGAGTATAAAATAAAATGGCTAAATAACAAACCTATTACGCCTGAGAATGAAGTTTTAGATTCTAAGGACGGCGATATCTCCAATTGCATATGATATAGAAAACGGTACTAAAGGAAGATTTTATGAAATTTATGCCATGAGAAATGATCCTGATTATACTATGGACTACCTAAATGAACTTAATAATCATATGAAAGATTATAATATAAATAATCCTAACAGCGAGGTACAGGTAGTATTGCCAAATCAATTGAATGACTTGGAATGCCAAGCTACAAATCATTCTAGACCGAATTGAGCATCTGATAACTAAATAATTAAGATAATTTTACAAAATAGATAAGTATAAATTATATCATTAATCATCTGTTTGGTTATAATAAAATAAGCAAATAGGTGTTTTTTTTATTATCGTCAATTATCAACATGAAAAAATTTAATTTTTATTTTTATCTCCTTTTAACACTGGCAATAGCCTTTATAGTCAGAATTTATATCTCAGACTGCCTATTATCATCAGACATCTCTATAGCTTATCCTTTACCTTATACAGATATGGCTACATACAGAAAACTGGCAATAGAAATATCAAGAAACATCTACCCTTCTCAATTTACTTATCAGCCATTCTACTATGCAGTTTTCCTATCAAATATCTTTAAGTATTTGGGATTAGATATAGTATATGTAATATTAATACAGTCTTTGCTCGGACTGTTAACAATTCTGTTTTCTGCATTAACAGCTAAATTATTATGGAATAGAAATGCTGCTATAATAACAGCCATATTGGTTACTTTTTCACATGCATTAATTTTCTACACTCCATATATGCTAATCGTCACACTGCAGGCTTTTTGGCTCTCTTTAATTCTTTACATTTCAATATCGGCATATAAAAAACATGATTTCTTTCTATACCTTCTTCTGGGAGTGGTAGTAGGCTGTTCCATACTGACTAGAGGCAACATGTGGATTTTAGTTCCAATATTTGTTATTTTAGCTCTATATAGTGGCATTAAAAAATACCATTATTCAGAAACCAAAAGACCTGTCATTATAATAGTACCTGCGATAATACTGATAATATTTATAATATTGCCTCAATTGCCTTTTATTATCCAAAATTCTATCAGTGCAAATAGTTTAAGAGGACCTTCAAATGCAGGGATAGCTGTATTTGGATTAGGAAATGCACCGGATTCTCCTCCAGGTGGACTTAAATACACGCAAACCTATAAAAACTGGATATCAGAAAATGGTGGCTCAGACTTTTTAAAAAAATACTATACCTATATAAAAAATAATAAATTGCACTACCTGGATCACTTTCTAAATAAATTATTGCTTTTCTGGGATTACAGGGAAATCCCCAATAATACGAATATAAATTTATTGACTAATAAAAACTTCGTTTTAAAAATCGGTTTTGTAACTACGCCAATAATAATTATACTTGGTCTGTCAGGTTTATTTCTCTTTTTTCCGTTCAGAAAGAAAAAGTCAATTTATCTGCTATCTTTATCAATAGTCTTTTTCTATTGGATAAGTATCTCCCTATTTTATATCTTAGCAAGATTCAGAGCTCCTTTAATACCAGTATTATCAGTTTATGCCGGGGGATTCCTAAACTATATATTTTTTACAAAACAAACATCTATGCTCAGAAAATGGGTTATTACTATTTTCTTACTGCTGATTTCAATATATATAACATTTTTTTTATATGATTTTTATTACTTAGAATTCGAACCTTATATTTCTAAAAAAATAAGAAAGTACGGAACTGTAATAAAGTTAGGAAAAATAATCCAGATAAATGATAATGCTCCAAAAATATTTGCCAGTCGCTATCTTGTCAAACTTAATAATAATGATCAGATTTTAAAAAAATATAAGCTTAAACATTTTAATGATAAAACAAAAACAGGAAAACTTGAAATACTCGTGTTTGCCTGTAGTTCATCACAATTACAGCTTAAGTTGAATGGAGTTGATCATTCTTTTAAGTTAAAAAAAGGAATACAAAAAATTAATTTAACCACACCTTTAATTTACGATGAAAGAAATTCTACACTTTACTTCAAAATAATAATTATTAAAACGACCAGCACTCAATATTTTTTTATGGATAGACAAAGGCAGTACAGCAGAACAATCATTAATAATGATATTTCAAACTCAGAATTAATAGCAAAACTGATTATACCAAATATTTCAGTCAATAATTAATCATTAACTGTTATTCAAATATTCTTCATGCAGCTCAATTAAACAGTTACTATTCTTATCTACAGTAAAACCATCTACAGTAGGTGTGTTTTTTTCCAACATACCGTCAATACCACCCGCATTAACTAAATTTTCTATTGCTTTATACTCTTCTTCAACTCCGGGCAGTAAGTTCTTACCTATAATTAATGATAACTCATATATGAGACCATAAGCTCCCCAGTTAGAAATAGAAGATACTATCAAATCTGTAGTTTTGATCCTGGATGGTTCTATACAAATTTCCTCTAGTAAAAAACTTTCAATATTACCAAAACCTATTTCATTCCCTCCGTCTCCAATACCCAAAGTATAGATATTCTTTTTATATGCTATTTGAAACAAAGTATCGACGCATGGAGTATCAAGTGATATATCCACTCCTTTTGATGTTAAATATCTACCGGATTCCCCTGCTCCTCTGCACTCAATAGAAATCATGCATGAAGGTTTAATATTATTGATAAGCTCATTGGAATAATTTAAACTTTCATTATAGTCACAAATTGGATAGTCTATAAACTTTGCATTAAAATCAACTATTTCCTTCAAAATTCTTATACATTCGTTATTAGAGACAAAAACTACATCATAGCCAAGATAATTTAAAGACTTTCCTAAAAATAGTGCCCCTATGGGCCCATCAGTTTCCTGCTTATGATTAATTAGGAAGCCGGTTGCTATTATTAAAGCACCTTTATTATTCAGGAGTTTTTCAGCTATTTTACTTAAATAGTCTCCGGGTAAATAATTAGATATTTTAGAAACAATTCCCCTCTTATCATTTCTCACCAGTATATTCTCTATAATTCCCATGATAATCAAATCTCCAATTTAAAAGTAATATAACGGTTAATTACAAAAAGTAGTAATTCAAATAGGAATATGAATCATTATATTTTTGTTATATGTTTCTTTTGAATATCATAATGGTTATGTCATCAAAACGGTTTCCCTCTTCAAAATCTATAACTTCTTTGATTATTTTTTCTAAAAGTTTTGATGGTTCTAGGTGCTTATTTTTTATTATTAGATCACACAGTCTTTTTTCACCATATTCTTCTTCTGATGGAGATATAGCTTCAGTAACACCATCAGTATAGCTGATAATAGATTCACCTATTTGAAGGTGTTTATGACCTTCTTTATATGTAACATTCTCCATTATGCCAAGAGGGATATTATTCAAATTTCCAAATGAATTATAAGATCTGCAGGAAGATAGCTTGTTAAAATGCTTAGTAAATTTGCTAATATCACCTAGACTGCAATCAGAATTATCATTTAATACAATAGCATCATGGTGACCGGCATTAGCATAAATGATATCCCCTGTTTTTATGTTGTAGTAGGATAAAAATACTGTAACAAACATACATTTTATATTATTAGCAGAAAGTATTTTATTTGCTTTGTTTAATGCCATAGCAGGGTTTTCTTCGCTTGGACATATATTTCTTAAAAGAGTTTTTGCAAATGACATAAAAACAGCTGCAGCTATTCCTTTATCGGAGACATCAGCTATTATCAAGGCAAGTCTGTTATCATCAAGGTAGAAAAAATCATAAAAATCACCAGCAGCATCTCTTGCAGGCATCAATTTTGTACATAAAGTAAACTCAGGTCTTTTAAATTTATTACTCAAACCAGGCAGAATAGATCGCTGGATTTCAGCAGCTGTTCGGATTTCATGCTCAAGGTTTCTATTTAGAATTTTTAAATTCTGAGCATATTTCTTGTTCGTAAAGTATAAATAGAAAAATAAAAGCAGCATAATTAATATTAAAGAAGAAATAATAATTAATAACAGGTTAAACATATCGTACATGCCCAATTTCTTATTCTTATATAAAATTTCATCTTTAAGTATTGGAACCTGAGTTTTAATATATTTATTTTTTAAAATAGCGGTACTGACTGAAAGAAGACGCTTATAGTGTTTTTTTTCTTCTTTTGAATAAAGCAGAAGATACTTAAATGCCTCATTATATTTTTTTTCTGCATAATATAATTCATAAAATCCTTTATTTATTAACATAAAGTCATAATCATTTTTAGTAGTAGTGTCATTTATTTTTTCAGCTTTTTCAAGATAAATACGCGCCTGAGTATAGTTATGTTTTTTTACATAAACACGTCCTATATAGGATAATGTTTTAATTACTTGACTGTTATTACGACATTTTTTTAGATTTTTAATAAAATAGAGAAGTGCTTTATCGTAATCATCTAAATGAAAATATGCATAAGCTAAAGAGGTATAGTAAAGATTGTATTCATATCCGGCAGGAGATTTGAGTTTGTTAAAAGCTTTTGATATAACTTCAATTGATTTTTTATATTTTTTCTGATGAAGTAAAATATTAGAAATTACATATTGAATATAGTATTTCAATCCATTGTCATTTAGTTTATTAACTATTTTCTCTGCTGCTTCTGAATAAAATAAACCATCTTTAAAATCGTTTATATCTGTGTAAATTGCACCAATATTATCATATACTTGCCATGTATCACTATCTCCTGATGAGTATTTTAAAGCTTTAAAAGAATTTTCCAGAGATAAAACATCATTGAACTGAATATAATATATTGTGCTCAAATTTAGGTAGTAATTAAAAATCATATTTCTATTTTTATATTTCTTACCGAATTGCTTTAACTTCTCATTATATTCAATAGCCTTTTTATAGTTTCCTATTGTCGTATATAAACTTTGAATATTTGTTAATGCAGTATTTATATTTTTCATATCTAATTTTTTTTCAGCATCTGATAGTTTCAGTAAATTTATTTTTAACTTCTTATAGAACGATATACTGTTAGAAAAATAATTTTCATTTGTTTTTATACCTTTAGCCAACCTAGTATAATTATTGGGAGAGGATATTGATCTTCTATAAGCATGATTAGTATTATGGAACAAATCAAGACTATACAATTCATTTGATATATTTATTAATAAGACAAGTGTAATGATAAAAGTTAATAATATTCTTTTATTCAACAACATATTAGAACCTGGTAATGTAATCAGAATTAATTATTAAAAGTAATTATAACAGCTATCATATTGATATTAAAAGCAGATAAAGGGATTAAATATTCAAAAGTAAATCTACATAAGATCTTTTCAAGTAATAAAAAATTAATTGAGAAATAAATTATTTATTGTTGTCTTTAGTATTTAAAGAATAGGTTTTGTATCTAAGAAAACGTACTAAATCACATGGTGATTTATAGCTTTTTAAAGTTTCAGCAGTTATCAAATCACCTATTTTTAAATGAATGGTTCTGTTACAAATACGTTTAAGTTCACGTGGTACCCACAGAGTTCTGAAAAACGAATGCATAAAACCTAATAAGATAGATAAATTGCTGTTTCTTCCATTAAAATATACACATTGAACATCACACTTTGATTTTAAAATCAGAGAACCTATCTTTTGAGACCAGGCTCTATCAGTAACTTTATGCTCTTTCATGACATAGCCTGACACTTCTCCGGCAGGAAAAATACCAAGCAGTCCCCCTTTTTTCAACCAATTGCTAATTTTACGCATACTTTTAAAATTATTCTGTAATGAATTTTTCCTATCAAAAGAGTCTACCAATATAAAGTAATCACTTAAATACGGGATAGTTCCCAAAACAAAACTGGTCATCAGCCTAACATCGGGTCTAACCTTTTTTAATAATGCCAGCAGAATAATGCCTTCAATACCTCCGTATGGATGATTTGCTACAATAATTAATGGTCCATTCTTAGGTATTTTCTCCAAGTTTTCAGGCAGATATTCATATTTTACATTCATTCCTGTAAGTATTGTTTCTGCGACATTAGGCTCAGTATTCACTTTAATAAAATCTTTGCAGATTTTATCTATAAACTTAACGCCTAATA
>DASCNA010000041.1:0-100869 GCA_036011305.1 Victivallales bacterium | reverse complement strand
AATGGAAAAAAACAGGGATTAGTATCTATAAAGCCTGTTTTTGATAAATCAAATGATGTTAATGAGATTACAGTATGTATAAAGGATGTGACACGATTAAATGAAATCATTGAAAAACAGAGTATGCTTACGAATACTGTTAACCGGCTCAATTCAGAGCATATATGGATATATAGGAAAAATCCTGATAAATTTGAATTTATAAGCAAAAACGCTGTTAATTTATATGGAATAGATGTTAATGAGCTTTATAAAGAACCTTCACTTTGGAAAGAGTTTCTTCATCCTGACGATAAAGAAAAAATGGAAAAAACCTATAATGCAGATAAATATCCTCTTACAATAAAATATAGGGTTATCAATAGCGAAGGTAATATCCATTGGGTGATATCCAGAAGGTTTAGAGGAATTGATAAACAAAATAAACCATATTACTATGGAATCAATATAGATGTTACAGATTCAGTTATGCAGAATAAAAAATTCCACGAACTGGATTCAGCAATTTGCCACAGCAATGAGCTAATATGGCTAGGTAAAAAAACTAATCAGAATAATTTTAAATTTGAGTATATAAGTAATAACTGTAAAAAAATTTTTGGAATAACACTTCCTAAAAATAAAAATTTTATTATACAAAAATGGATTCACTATATTTATCATGATGATCGCAGTAAATTTATTGATTTTATCAAAAAGACTAACTTTCCTAAAAAAATGACCTTTAGAATTCAATTAATAAATAAAAAACTAATTTATGTTTCAATCAAAGTATTTAAATATGAAAACACTTATTGCGGTATACTCACTGATGGCACAAATTAATTTTATTATTGTTTATAGAAGACGATTATATATGAGGATGAGAGTTATTTGCTTTGATATTTCTTTTCTGAGTAACTTCTAGATTATTTTCTTAGGTAAAAAGTATGATATAAGTATGATAGGAAAAATAAAACTTAAATTATATAGAATGCTAGACGTTTGTAAAGTGTTAGAAATGAAATAGTTAAGAATGGTATCCCGGGCAAGATTCGAACCTGCGACCCTCTGATTAGAAGTCAGATGCTCTATCCTCTGAGCTACCGGGACATGTTTCTTAATGGGTAGATAAATTAATAGTAAAATCAGAAAAAACAAATCATTTTAAGAAAAAAATAATCTTTTAGATTATTCAATTAAATCGACACTGGAAACCTGTTTAGACATTCCTGCACAAGACAATCTGAAAAGATACTTAAAATCACCTTTTTTCAGTGTCGCAAAAGGATCCAGCCAGAGATCTCCGATATTATAATCAAATTTAGCTAAATATACAGGTTTATCTATAAGCTTATGGTTTGAATTCCATAAATTATTGATTTTGTTATCTTTAAGAATTACTGTCAAATCTTTCTTTTTGATTAGCTCAATATTGTTCTTGGGACTGTTAAAAAAACCATTCATGAAATAAGTAAACAGGGTAATATTATAAAGTAGTTTATTATCTGTTTTTTCTGCATACTCAAAAAGTAATTTAAATCTTTTAGATGGTGCAGGTTTGTCATGTCTTAAAAAATTGGAATAATTGTGCTCTAAAAAGTATTTCAGAAAATTATTATCGTATGTTATTGCGTATCTGAAAACGTTTCTTGTTACTTTTACGTTATAGTAAGAGTCAATTATTTTAGATAAACATGTGATTTTAGATAACTCGCTGAAAGAAAATGAGTTCGTCTCAAGTATTTCATATGGAGGTTGGGGTGACCATTTAAATCCTTTGTCTTTATTTTTTCCAATTAAGGATCCAGGAAGAATTTTAACTAGTTCAAGTTGAATTTCTTCCGGCCCAATGGCAGAGAGTTTTGAAATATCATCAAATATGTTTAAATAGGTTTGTTCTGGAAGACCGGCAATTAAATCAGTATGAATTTCAATATTTTCTAAAGAGCAGAGTTTTTTTAGATTATTAATTACCGCTTCATTTGATACCATTCTATTTGTTGATTTCAATGTTGCTTCATTAAAAGTCTGAACACCAGCTTCAATATGCAACTGATTTTTTTTAGCTTCTGAAAGTTTGCTTATAAACTCATGTGTGAGTTTTGAAGGATCTATTTCTATGTGAAACTTCATATTACTGAAAGATGAAAAAAACAGTTCAAGTAGTTTTAAAGAACGTTGCAGAGGAACATTAAAAGTTCTGTCAAGTATGCGAATTTCTTTTATTCCGGCTTCTTTCAGTATATTTAAGTCAGATGCTACTCTTTCTAAACTGTATAGTTTTATTCCGTTAGATAATGAGCTAGAGCAAAAAGAGCACCTTGAAATGCATCCTCTGCTGGTTTCAAAATGTAAAAATGGCTTACTATTATCAAAATAAAATTTATCATACAGAGAAGGTAAATTATCCAGATTGTCTGAAAACCTGGAGATCCCGTTATCAATATATTCCTGGTTTTTGTTAATATAGCATAATCCGTTTACTGAAGACCATTGAGATTTGTTCTCAATATTGTTTAGAAAAAAAGGAAATGAAGTTTCATCACCTCTAAAAACGCAGTAAATCTGCGGATTATTATTAAGAAAATAATGGTTATCTCCCATAAATTCGGGTCCGCCTAATATTATTTTAATATCAGGCCTGAGAAGAGAGAGTTTGTTTGAGAGTTTTATAGTGAATTCATGATTATATAAATAGAGTGTTGAAACTATGATACCAGGTTCAAATAGTAAAATTTTATTTAAAATATCATTTTGATTATCATTGATTGTAGCTTCTATTTTATTCCATTTATATTTCTCAGAAATTTTTTCAGTATAAGCACGTAATTGACCATAGGCAAGTGAGCTGTGAGAATACGATGAATTAATTGAGAGATATAAAATTCTATTCTTGTGCATAGCTTTTTGTCAATGATAAGCAAACCGACAATTATGAAAATCATAAAGCCGGTTTCTCTATTATTTAGTAGAAAAGTTTATTTAGCGGGTATTCTACAATACCTTTACCCCCGCTTTTCAGAAGTTCAGGAATTATATCTCTGATAACATCTTCATCAACAATAGTATTCAATGCTACCCAGCCTTCTTCAGCAAGTCTTGAAATTGTCGGTTTTTGAAGCGCAGGTAAAAGATTAATTATTTTACCAAGGTTTTTTTCTTCTACGTTGAGCATTAGTCCTACTTTACCTTCAGCTGTAAGAACGGCATTAAGTAATAAAGCAATTTTATCCATTTTATTGCTCTTCCACTTATCTTTCATTGACTCTTTATTGGCAATAAGTCTTGTTGTGGAAGTGCATAGTTCATCAATTATTTTTAACTTATTTGCACGTAAAGAAGAACCAGTTTCTGTAATCTCCACAATAGCGTCTGCAAGTTTAGGTGGCTTTACTTCAGTGGCGCCCCAGCTGAACTCTACGCTTGCATTTATACCTTTTTCTTTAAGGTATCTTTTAGTCATACCAACAGCTTCTGTCGCAATTCTTTTACCTTCGAGATCTTTTAGTGTTTTGATATTCCCATTTTCAGGAACTGCAAGAACCCAGCGTAAAGGTCTTCTACCTACTTTTCCATATATTAATTCTGTAATTTCAGTTACATCTGCGCCGCTTTCAACAATCCAGTCCCTGCCTGTTAATCCGCAGTCCAGAATTCCCTCTTCAACATATCTGGCCATTTCCTGAGCCCTGATCAGCATACATTCTATTTCGTCATCATTTATTGTAGGGTAATAAGATCTTGAATTAATTTTTATTTTATACCCTGCTTTTCCAAACATTTCTACAGTAGTATTTTCCAGACTACCTTTAGGTATTCCAAGTGTGAGTTTAGGCATAATTATAGTGCTCCTTAATCGTTATCAAAAAAATATTCTTACAGCAAAGGTTATCTAACAATATTCAATTAATATTTTTTTTCAAAAAAAATCTTGCAAAATTATTTAAAAGAAGCTCTTTTAAAGAACGCATATAGTTCAAATACCTGCTATTATAATATTAAAAATTAATAATATAAATTAAGAGGGAGACGTTATGAAGAAAACTACTTTGTCAATTTTTTCAATTTGTCTATTAAGCTCAGCAGTAGCTTTTGCTGGTAAAGTTTCACCTACAACAAATAATGCTACAGTACTAAATAAGCCAGCTACAAATAGCAATTATACTTCTCAGTTGGCTATGTTTAAGCAAATGAGCGATGCTTATGCTACGAAAGCACATCTTGCATCTGAACAAGGGAAAACCGAATTGGCTAACGCTTATAAGAAATGCGCCGAAGCTGCAGGGAATATGATTAAAAGTCTTAATACAGGGCAGCAGAATCTTTTAAAAACAAGTGAACTGGCTATGCAAAATGCAGTAGCAAATTTAAAAAAATTAAAAAGTGGTGCCAGTAAAACAGTATCTAAAAAGAAACAATCATTAGAAAATCTTTCAAATAGTTATGCTAAAAGAATGGCTTATTACGAAAAAAAAGCTGAAGAAGCTAAGGTAAAAGGTGATGAAGCTTTATCTAAAATTATGTCAGCTTGTGCAAATGCCAAGCAAGAAATGTATCAGGCAGTAAATTCTGTAATCAACGGTAATAAAACATATACAGATATTGTAAAAGAGAATGAAAATCTTAATTTATCTACGGATAAAGTTGATTTGTATCAAAAAGGAGTTCATTTTCAAACTATAGCCCTCAACCTTCAAAAAAGTGCTGTTGCAATCTCTAAAAAAGCTAATGCTGCTAAACTAAAAGGAGAGACTAAAATGGCAAACTGTTATAGCAGAATGGCTACAGCCAGACAGCAAATGGCATATGGATATGTTAGCTATATTCAGGGGACAAAAGACTTTAAAAATGCCCGTGCTGAATTAAGAAGTTATAACTCTTCTGTCAGCAGTGGAATGGTGGATCCAAAGCAGAAAAAAGTGAATCTTATATCTGCTGATATAAATGTAAATCCTCAAACAGTTTCACCACAGCATCAAAATATAGCCCCACAACAACAAAACCTATCCCCACAGCATCAAAGCATAGCTCAGCAACAACAGTTTTCACAGGGGATACCTAATACTGCAGGAGTAACTGAAAGCAATCAACTTAAACCTCAAATGCCTCAGGGAGTTGTAGATGCTTCAAAATTGAATACTCAGCCTACTGGACAGCCTCAAATGCCTCAGGTGAATGATACTATAGCAAATAAAGATTATTCACAGTTGAATAATGCCACAAGGATGAATAGAGCTGAGAATCAGCTTAGTTCGAGTCTGCCTTCACAGCCGTATAAGGAACCTTCAACCACTCAAGCCTTAAATTCTATGGGAGGACAAACTACACAGCCTGATACTGTGGGGGGAGCAACAAATCAGGGATTACAGGTTAATACCTCTCCTGGAGCAACAAATAATGAGTATTCACAGTTAAATAATGCTACAAGGATGAATAAAGCTGAGAATCAACTTAGTTCGAAACTTCCTTCACAACCATATCAGGAACCTTCAAGTTCACAAGCCTTCAATTCTATGAATGAACCTACCATACCTCCTGATACTGCGGCTGGAGCAACAAATCAGAACTTACAGCCTAACACCACCAGCATGAATGCCCAGCAGAAAAACAATCAGGCTATCATGCAGCAGAATGACATAACATCACCAAATGCTGTTTCTCAAGTAGCTAAAGATACGATTGAACATCAGAATGCAGATATTCAGAATCTTGATGACGCAATGATAGGAAGCAGCCCATCTGCAAGCGAGAATAAAACAAAAACTAATACTGCAAATACAGGTAGTTTACCTCAATAATTGAGCTATAAATAATATTTATTTTGTCATACATGCTTCTTTAAAATTGCATGTATGACATTTTTTTTGATCAGTGGTTTTAATAAAATTATTAAAATATGCTTTATCTGTGAAACTCAGTCTTGATCTCATTTTTATTGCTGAGCTGTTAATTATTTTTAAAATTTCTTTCAAAGCTCTTCTGCTGTAAACTGTATAGTTTACGTTTTGTTTAATAAACAGAGTTTGTGTTAATATATTATTTATTTCAGGCTTCCAGTACAGCATTATATATAGAGTTGATAAGGTTGATGAAAAAGACCAGTTATTATTGCTTGAGATATCGAAATTGCAATTTACAGCAATTAATTTATTTCTATCAGTATATATCGAAAGAGGGTTTAGCCATATTTTAAGATTGTTAAGCTTAAAAAACTTAAAATTCCTATCATAATGCTTTTGCATAATTAACGGTACTTTAATCAAGGAGTTTAAAGCTTTGTTGACATGCAGGTGACTAAAATAATTATCTATTTTTTCAAGAGCCCAGATTTTAATAGATCCCGCGTCAACGAGTTTATAATACGTAGAGAATAAATTGATCTGTTTTGGATCATTAGACCAGCTTTTTATTTGCAGAGAAGAGATATCTTTTAGAATCAGTCTAATAGAATATTTTTTTACATTTATAAGGTTAGGGGGTATTTGTTTTGTTATGGCCATTTTAAAAGAGCAGCAGATTATGTTACTCAGCCACAGCTCTTTAGTTTTCAAATGTTTTAATTTGAAAAGCTGAATGGCAAGATCATCAGAATGTTTTGCCCAGCCGTTCCATGCTCCATAATAGTGAAAGTAGTATGCTTTTTCACAATAGTTAAAAAGATTATTTCTTGATATTGACCAACTGAATTCATTGCTGAAATTTTCCACGCCAGGTTTGATTTATTTAAAAATTATTTCACCAAAATATTTTGGTTGATGAAAATCAGGCTGAGGTGTTTTTACGGGTGCCCATGTTCCCCATGAAGGTTCTGGACTTAAATCACCGCACTTATAGAAGTTTGCATGCCATACTGAATTATTTGTCGGAACCTCTGCTTTTGAATATTTATAAAAAATTTCAAAAGGAATGGAATATTCAACGATATAGCCTTCCTTTGGGCAGGGAACTGATTTGTTTATTTTTTTTCCTTTAGAGAGACTTGTAGCTATTTTAATTTTTTTGAGATCTGAATCAGTTACTGTTACAGATTTATGTCTGTCTTCATGAAAATGCAGATGGATTGTGCCAATACAATTTACTTCAAAGTTGAAATAACCCGATTCTGTCGGAGAAACAAAAAATTCAACACAGCTGTCTTCACATACCTGGTCCTGAAAATTTGTTTTCTGTGCAAAAATATAATTTTCTTTAACATGAAATCTAATGTATAAATTATTATCGGTGTAGAGCATTTTTACATTAACTTCAGGCGTTTCATATAATTTATAATTATGCCATGGCCATAAATCAATCTTTATACTATCAGTGCTATTCCATTCATCTGAAGTAAAATTGCCGGTTAAATTAAAATCATTAGAAATCTTTTTTACTGAATAATTGTTCATAATCAGTTCTCCCTTTTAAAATGAAATTATTTAAATAAATGTAAGTAATTAACAGCAATTAAATTAATTGACAACAGTAATCCTATTACATAGGCAGGTGAAGCAAAGACTATTGATATAATCTTAGCTACCTCCTGTTCTTTTTTAGATATTTTTGGCATATTTAAACCCAGATCTTCTGGATTGCCCCATATCGTAAAGTAAAAGTCGACAGAAATTATTAAAATAAGAGCAATTATATTTAAGAAATTAAAAAAACTTGAAATCTCTGGAGTCCAGTAAATAATAATCAGATAGATCATATAAACAGCACTGAGAATTTCATAAATGAAAAATATCTTTTTAATTTTGTGTTTAAAATGAAAGATTATATTTGACAACATTAAGACAATGAAAACTAAAATATAAATTTCCATCCATAATGGCATTTGCATAAAAATATCCCGTAAAGTTTAAGTGTTGACCGCATAACCAGATTTAAAATATAATTTGTTTTTTGTATAAAGCTAACTATTTATATTTGATTCTTCTTTAAATATGTACAGGAATGTGTATGTTAACAGTTTGGTTTTTATTATGTTTATCAATTTGGTTTTACTAGAATGTTAAGAAGAATTTACGAAATAGAAGGTATTGTTCAAGGTGTTGGTTTTAGGCCAGGTATTTACTGTTTTGCTGTTAAGTTAAATCTTGGAGGCTGGGTAAAAAATTTTTCAGGTAAAGTTAAACTTGCTCTTGAAGGAACAGAACAGGAACTGCATTCTTTTATAACATCAATTTATGAGAATATTCCACAGCAGGCCAAAATTCAGAAAATTACATTATTAACAGAAGAAATTTGTCATAAAAAATCCAGTTTTCAAATATTAGAAAGCAGCAGTGATTCTAGTTATCAAATTTCCATCCCAGCTGATCTAGCAATGTGTCCTGACTGTGCAGAAGAAGTTAAACAGTTCGGTAATAGAAGATATCATTATCCGTTTACTACATGCGTTAACTGTGGTCCAAGATATACAGTAATTAATGCTGTACCCTATGATAGGTGTCGAACGACACTTTCAGAATTTCCTCTTTGTCCGGAATGTGAAAAAGAATATACAGATCCAGCAAACAGAAGATTTCATGCAGAGAGTACTGCCTGTCCGGTATGCGGACCTAAACTTTTCTGGTGTGATTCCAAAGGGAATCGTTTTGATAGTTCAGATCCAGTTGAACTTTTTAAAAATAAAATAAGACATGGTAAAATCGTTGCAGTGAGAGGTATCGGCGGATACTTATTAGCGGCAGATGCCTTTAACAGAAGCAGTATTAAAGAATTAAGGAGAAGAAAAAACAGACCGCATAAACCATTTGCAGTAATGGCTGAAAATATTGATGTTATTAAAAAATACTGTCACCTTAGTGGAATAGAAGAAGAAAGTCTTAAGTCTCCAAAAGCTCCAATTGTTATTTTAGATATTAAAAATAAAAAAAATCTTCCAATGGATTTATTATCTCCGGATACAGATACGATTGGTGTGATGCTGCCTTATTCTCCTATGCACATGCTTTTATTCGGTACGGATATCGAGCTTCTTATAATGACCAGTGGCAATAAGGGAGGAGAACCTATTTGCATTAAGAATAATGAAGCTTTTGAAAGACTCCAGGGAATTGCTGATGCTTTTTTGTGTCATAACAGAGATATTAACTTAAGAAATGATGATTCTCTTTGTATAAAGCAAAAGAAGAAAATGCAGGTATGGAGAAGGGCAAGGGGATTTGCGCCTGAAAGTATAAGATTAAATAAATCTATAGGAAAAACAGTTTTAGCAATGGGAGCTGAATTAAAAAATACTCTCACTCTGGCTTATGATAACGAAGCTGTTATTTCACCTCATATTGGCGATCTTGAAACACCTGAAGCGATTGACGGATTAAAGGAGGTTAGTGAATATTTCCCCAAATTTTTTAAGAAAACCCCTGAAATTGTGGCTACAGATTTGCATCCTGACATGCATTCAACTCGCTTAGGAAACAAAATTACTGAGAGATATAAAATAAAAAGCGTGAAAATACAGCATCATTTTGCACACGGAATGGCCTGCATGGCAGAGCATGGTTTAGATGAAAGTTTTGCATTGGTATATGATGGAACAGGTTTAGGAAATGATGGAAGTATATGGGGTGCAGAACTATTATACATTAAAAATTATCATTTTAAGAGAATTTCTACATATGAAGAAGCTCCCCTTCCAGGCGGAGATGCAGCAGTTTATAATCCGCTAAGACAGTTAATTGGACGATGGATTAAAATAAACAAAAATATTTCAGATAAATTGTTGTCGTATTATAATATTACTGAAAAAGAGGTAGGGATTTGGAAAATTCAGTGCGACAGAGGAATTAATGCACCTTTATCACATGCTGCAGGCAGATTGTTTGATGCATTTTCGGTACTAATTGGTGTTTCTCCAGGAACAATTTCATATGAGGGGCAGGGAGCTATAAAACTGGAAGCTGTAGCAAAGCATGCAATAGCAGAAGGTAATGCTGATGAAATTTTAAAGATACCATTTTCAGTAGAAGAAAGAAATGATCTTCTTTATATAAATTGGAATGAAGCTTTCAATACGCTCTCTGATAATGAAATTATCAATGTAGGAAATAATTTTGAACTTCAAGCTAGGTATGCATTGTCATTTCATCATTCAGTGGCTGTTGCTGCGTTAAAACAGATCGAATATGGACTGAGAAAATGTAACTCAAAAAACTTAGTGCTTTCAGGCGGAGTTTTTATGAATAGAATTTTGACTGATTTGATAGAAAAACTTGTAACTGATAAGCTTGGTTTAAAAGTATTTATTCATGAAAAAACTCCCCCGAATGACGGTTGTATTTCTTTTGGTCAGGCTGTCGCAGGCTCTTATCTACAAACTATTTAGTTTATTTTTTTGAATAATAATCTTTAATATGTTTGAACTTTTTAAAAAAAGATGGAAAATATTAATTATACATAAATGTTTTCTAATTGATTACTTCCAAAGTATCAGCTCTACATTAGAAAATCGAATATGACTTTTACCTGTCAGTAATAATAAAATTATTATATTATAAATCATAGCTTAAATAGGGGAGAAATATAAGCAAATGAAAAAGTTTGAAGCGTATCTAAACGATAAAATTGTACCTAAAATCAATGTGTTTACGGAAAACAGGTATTTATCAGCAATAAGAACTGCTATGGTGGCAACTGTTCCTTTTACTATTGCAGGTAGTATCTTTATGATTATTTGTTATTTTCCTATTGGTGGATGGACAAAAATTGTAGAACCTTATCAAAAACTGCTCTACATTCCTGTTACTGCAACATTTGGTGTTTTAGGAATAATAGTAACATTTGCCATTGCTTATGACTTGTCTAAAAGATACAAAATGGATGCCGTCACAAGTGCCATCCTTGCTACGCTGTGTTTTCTTCTGATAAATATTGGTCCTAAAACAGGTGAACTTGTTACTGACGGTTTAGGTGTTCAGGGAATATTTACAGGGATAATTATTGCATTTATTGCCGTGGAAGTTCAAAGATTTCTAAATGAAAAAAACCTTGTTATAAGGTTGCCGGACAGTGTTCCGGATATAGTTGTAGAATCATTTGCAGCTCTAGTTCCATTCATTGTACTTCTCGTTCTGTTTTGGTTTGTAAGATTTGTTTTAGGTTTTGATATTGAACATGCAGTTATGTTATTGTTCAGCCCTCTTGTATTTGCATTGAACACACTTTGGGGAATATTAGTATTTACTTTTATGGTTACACTGCTATGGTCGGTAGGTATTAACGGAGATATGGCACTGAGTGGAATTGGTGACCCTATTATTTTGATGTACCTTACTGCCAATACGGCTGCTCTTGCACATGGACAGTCAATTCCTTATATTACTGCGACAGGTTTTTCAAGCTCATTCGTTCAGCTTGGCGGTACGGGAGCTACAATAGGTTTGGCAATATGTCTTTTGATGTCTAAAGAACCAGGACTGAGAAAAGTAAGCCGGATGGCTTTTATTCCGAGTTTGTTTAATATCAATGAACCAATATTCTTCGGTATACCAATTGTCCTTAATCCTCTCCTTATGATTCCTTATGTTTTCAGTGCTCTTTTCTTAACAGCTTCAACATACCTTCTTATGTATTATCATGTTATCGGCAGACCCGTTGTTATGGTTCCGTGGACAACTCCTCCGATTATCTCTCAGTATCTTGTTACCGGAGGTGATTGGCGTGCCGCAGTTTGGGGTGCCGTTGCTTTAGTTCTTTGTATTTGCATTTACTATCCTTTTGCTAAAGTAATAGAAAAACAGAGATTGAAAGCTGAAGCTAAAGGTGATCATAGCGCACACGTATAAAGTTTGGCTTATAAAATGATTACTAGATGTTCTGATATGAACAAATAATATTCATATGATCATTGTTAATATTTTTTTATTTTCCGTTTTCAGTTCCATGAAGTACATTCATTGTTTTAAGAGTATTTGCTTTATGGAATTCATAAACGAAAGGGTAAGACAGACATGGTAAAGTTTTTTATTTTATTACTTGTATCTTTAATGTCAGTTAGTGCCTATGCTACTAATTCAAATATTAATAAAAATGTAAAAGTAGCTGCAGTTTCTAGAGGGACATTACAACTTAATCTAAAATCAGGTCAACACGTTAAGAAAGGTCAACTGCTTTTTACAATCAATGTTGGTGCAAATAAAACTGCTATGTTGAATGCTAAAAATAGGTTATTTTATGCAAAAAATATTTATTATCGGGATAAAAAACTTTTTAAAAAAATTTCCACAATATCTGCCGCAAAATTGGAAATGGAAAAATACCATTATATTAATGCCCTGGCAGATTATAAAAAAACTATGATCCTCAATAAAAAAAACTGCTATTCGCCAAACAATGGAGTCATTTTTAACATTAAAGTTGCTAATAAATCCATAGTAGAAAAAGGTGAAGAAATAATTGAAATGACACCTTCCTTTGATGCTTATGGATCGAATGTAATAAAAATAGATTCCACTAACGATGGAATTTTACAATTAAATCTGAAATTAGGTCAATATGTAAAAAAAGGTCAGCTGCTTTTCAGTACTGAGACAGAATTAAGTAAAATTGATATGTTAAAAGCAAAAAATAGATTAATTTATAGAAAAAGTATTTATGATAGATATAAGAAGCTAGTCAAACTTTCCATTTATACTAAAGCAAAATTGAGAAAAGTAGAATTTGAATATAACAATGCTTTGGTGAATTATGATAAAAATATAAAAAGTTGTAAAAAATATTATTATTCTCCATGTAACGGTACAGTCTCAAAAATTGTTTTAGAGAATGATTCACATGTGGGAAAAGGAGGCGTAGTAATAGATATTACTACATAATTTAATAAATAAGCTTACTTTTATTGAATAAAGGTAATAAATAAAGATTAGCCAAAATTGGGGAGATAAATAGGCAAATGAAAAGATTTGAAGCATTTCTTGAAAAGAAGATAATACCTAAGGTCAATATATTTACGGAAAACAGATATCTGTCAGCCGTAAGAACTGGAATGGTGGCAACTGTGCCTTTTACTATTTCCGGTAGCATATTTATGATTATCTGTTATTTTCCTGTCGGGGGATGGACTAAAATTATAGCACCTTATCATAAATTGTTGTATATACCTGTTACTGCTACATTTGGGTGCCTGGGTATTATTGTAACCTTTGCCATTGCCTATGATTTGTCTAAACGATATAAAATGGATGCCGTGACGAGCGCTATTCTTGCAACTTTATGTTTTTTGCTGATCAATATTGATATTAAAACAGGTAATTTGGCTACAGATGGTTTAGGCGTTCAGGGATTGTTTACAGGGATAATTATTGCATTTATAGCAGTAGAAGTCCAAAGATTTCTAAATGAAAAAAACCTTGTTATAAGACTGCCTGACAGTGTGCCTGATATAGTTGTAGAATCATTTGCCGCTTTAGTGCCTTTTATTGTACTTCTTGTTCTTTTTTGGGTTATAAGGTTTGTTTTAGGTTTTGATATTGAACATGCAATCAGTTTATTATTCAGTCCGCTTGTATTTGCCTTGAATACACTTTGGGGAATACTGGTATTTAACTTTATGATTACTCTGCTTTGGTCTGTAGGAATCAACGGAGATATGGCACTTAGCGGAATTGGAGATCCCATTGTTCTGATGTACCTGAGTGTAAATACAGCGGCCCTTGCGCATGGTCAGTCAATTCCTTATATTACGGCAGCAGGTTTTTCAACTTCATTTGTTATGCTAGGCGGTACAGGTGCTACAATAGGTTTAGCTCTAGTTCTGTTATGGTCCAAGGAACCGGGATTAAGAAAAGTCAGTAGAATGGCTTTTATTCCAAGTTTGTTTAATATTAATGAACCGATATTTTTTGGTATTCCAATTGTGTTGAACCCTCTTCTAATGATTCCATATATTTTCAATGTTCTGTTTCTTACGGCAGCTACTTACCTGCTAATGTTTTATCATGTTATAGGGAGACCTGTTGTTATGGTTCCATGGACAACACCTCCGATTATTTCTCAGTATCTTGTAACAGGCGGTGATTGGAGAGCCGCTGTGTGGGGAGCTGTAGCTTTAGTTTTTTGTATTCTTATATATTATCCTTTTGCTAAATTATCTGAAAAACAGAGGTTGAAAGCTGAAGCTAAAGGAGCACATAGCGCCCACGTATAGAATAATTAAGCTTTTAATTATTAAACCAGGTTATATAGTATTTAATTATGGGATATATAAATTCAAAAACTGTAGTAATACATCTTAATTTTAAAATGATCGGGAGGTAATAATGTCTGTAAAATTTACTGCTAAATTTGTTTTAACAGAACGAAATACAGATAAGCAATCTTTTAGTGCTGATATAATAATACATAATAATTCTAATGAAGAAATTAAGAATTGGAAATTATGTATGGACTTTTTTGGTCCTGGAGAAACGGAACCGCTATCTTTTACAAACTCTCATGATAAAAATGTAGAGGTGCTGAAAAGAATTGGGGAATATTATGAACTTAACGGATATGATTCTATTTTACCAAATGGTAATATTATATTCAAATTAAAAGGTATATGCCCGATTATAAAATACAGTGATACTCCTTCCTGCTATTATCTTGTAATCAATGATACTGATGTTGAACCTGTTAGGGGGACTTGTGATTTAAGCTTAATAGAAACAATGGAAAAAGAAATTGAAAACACATGTTCAAAAGCAGAAAAATATAATGGTTTAAGACTTATACCTGCACCCTCTGAATATACATTATGTAATAGTGAAATTGATTTTACAGCTTTTAATAAAGTTATAGACTTGAGTGACAGTAAGGAAGCTGAAGAGTCTATTCAGGCATTTTTTACCTGTTATACTCCATTAGTAAATAATAAATTCTCATTTAGTAAAAAGATTGAATCCGATGCTAACTTAATACGTATTAAAAATAACTCAAAACTTTCAATTGACTGCTATACTCTTGATATTAATAAATCAGGAATCGAAATTGAAGCTAATTCTAGGGGAGGGTATCTGTATGCCCTGATTACTCTTTTTAAGCTTGCAGATGCATATAAGAATAAAATTCCATGTATTTCAATAAATGATGCCCCTAGATTTGCATATCGCGGAAATCTGCTAGACGTGTCAAGAAGTTTTAGAACTGTGTCTGAGCTTAAAAAATATTTCAAAATGATGGCAATTTATAAAGTTAATATGTTTCACTGTCGTCTTACTGATGATGAAGGATGGAGAGTAGAGGTCAAAAAATATCCTAATATAGCCAATATCGGTGGATTCAGAGGATACGGAGAGATAATTCCGACTCACCACGGATCAGGAAGCGGAAAAGTAGGTGGTTATTACACTCACGAAGATTTGTATGAACTCATTAACTATGCAAACAGTCTCAATGTTACCTTTATACCTGAAATAGTTGTTCCTTCTCACTCAAGAGCCCTGATTGAAAGTTTTACAGGATTTAATGGTAAAGAAAACCCTCTAAGGGAAAAAGATGATAGATCAGAACATTTATCACCTCAGGCATTTACAGACAATATACTTAACCCTGCGCTGGATATGACTTATGAAGTATTGGAAGCCGTTTATTCAGAATTAGCTTCAATATTTAAAATTCAAAGAGACAGAAAAATGCCTTTCGGCAATTATATTCATATTGGGGTTGATGAAGTGCCGATAGGCACATGGATGAAATCACCTGCCTGTAAAGTTTTAATGAAAGAACATGGATTAAGGACAACAGAGGAAATCCAGTTTTATTTTATCAGTATAATTCATGAAATGATTGAAAAATTAGGCTTTAAGGTTGCCGGCTGGGAAGAAGTAATAAAAGGCGGTTCATGTCTGGAGAAAGATCTGCTTGTTTACAACTGGCATGCTAAAGAAGTAGGTTATCAGGCTGCTGAAGAAGGTTTTTCTATAGTTATGTGTCCTGCTCCTTACCTATACTTCGACCTATCGTATAGCGATAATATTTGTGAACCTGGAATTTACTGGGGAGGATTTGTAGATGCTAAACAGATTTACAAATATGAGCCATTTAATGAGACCTGCACTGATAAGGCAAAAAAGAATATTAAGGGGCTCCAGGGGTGTTTGTGGAGTGAATCTCTCGGATATCCAAGAATTAATAACTTGGATAAACTTCCTGAAAATTACATAGCCTGTCCACATGAATATATGGCATTTCCTAAAATGACATCTTTCTCAGAAGTTTCATGGAGTTCTCCTGAGAATAGAAACTGGGATAATTTTGTTGGAAAATATGAATACGAAAGATCAATTCTTGAAAAATTTGATGTAAAATACAGAACTAATCCTTTATAAATCACTTCAATAAAATAATATAATCCTCACTGAATATGTGAGGATTATTTTGTAGAGAAAGCAGTTCCTTGAGAAGCTATTCTTAATATCATTTTAGTTACTGAAATTGTCATAAACTAGTAAGATTTACTTGACTTTTTATTATTAACATATAAATATATAATTATATGTTAATGATAAAGGTAATGAGATGAAAAATTCTAAAGAAATTGAAGTTTGTAATTGTAGGATAATACATGAGGATGTTGTTGACAGTGTCAGGAGACATATACCGGATGATGAGATATGTATAGAATTAGCTGAATTTTATAAAGCTTTTGCTGATCCTACAAGAATTAAAATACTTACAGCATTATTGAATTCAGAAATGTGTGTTTGCGATTTAACCAGTTTGCTTGCAATGACTCAACCTGCTGTATCTCATCAACTTCGCACATTAAAGAACATGAAATTGGTTAAATATAGAAAATCTGGAAAAGTCGTATATTACTCACTGGATGATAATCATATTGAAGAAATTTTTAAAGCAGGTTTAAGTCATATAAATGAAAAATAGGATAGGTAAATATAGATATGGATAAGAAGACACAAAAAAAACAGTTTGAGCTTAACGGCTTAGCTTGTGCCAACTGCTCGATCAAAATTGAAGATGCAATTAATTCTCTTGATGAAATTGATGAATGCAATATTAATTTCATGAATAAAATTCTTACAGTTACAGTTGATGAAAAAAGCAGTGAAAAAGATGTGTTGGATAAAGTTATCAATATAATAAAAAAAATTGAACCTGAAGTTGTAGTTAAAAAAAAATCACTGTCTAGAAAAGAGAGACGTGTATTGATAGCTACTGATTTGTGCTGCACTGACTGCTCTAAAAAAATCGAAGCTGAAATAAAGAAAATCCAAGGAGTCGAATCTGTAAACGTTGATTATAACTCTAAAAAATTAACTCTAGAGTTAAGTAAAAAAGAAAGCTTTAATCAGATAATTAAAGAAGCAAATATTTCTGCCGGCAGGATTGTAAAGAAAATTAAACTTAAAGAAGAACTTGATTCAGACAAAATTAAGCAAAAAAAGAAATTATTTTTTTTCAGCATAGGGATAGTTCTTTTTTGTGTAGCCCTGCTTTTCAGTGAACCCATACTTTATAAAGTACTATTATATATAGCTGCTTATATTTTTGTGGGATACGATATAGTTTTTAAAGCTTTTAAAAATATTATTTATGGGAAATTTTTAGATGAAAATTTTTTAATGGCCATTGCTTCAATCGGCGCTTTTTGCGTCCAGCAGTATCCAGAAGGTGTAGCTGTTCTTATATTTTATAAAATAGGTGAATTTTTTCAGGAAAGAGCTGTCGACAACTCACGTAGATCAATTAAATTTATGATGGATCTTAAGCCTGATTTTGCAAACTTGAAGACTGGCAAAGATTATAAAAAAGTACCTCCTGAAGAAGTTAATATTGGTGATTATATTCTGGTCAAACCAGGAGAAAAAGTACCGCTTGACGGTAAAATACACGAAGGTACGTCTTCAATTGATACTAAAGCAATTACAGGAGAATCAGTTCCGAGAACTGCTAAGGAAGGCGATGAAATTTACAGTGGATCAATTAATATTAAAAGTCCGGTGATAATTGAAGTTGAAAAAGAGTATGGTGAATCAACTGTTGCAAAAATTCTTGAGCTTGTAGAAAATGCCGGGTCAAAGAAATCTAAAACTGAAAATTTTATTACAAAGTTTGCAAAAGTATATACACCTATAATTGTTTTACTTGCTATTTTTATCGCAGTTGTACCCCCTCTGCTTATGAGCGGTGCAACTTTTGAGCAATGGATTTATCGTGCTATGATTTTTCTAGTTGTATCATGTCCATGTGCATTGGTTATTTCTATTCCATTAGGTTTTTTCGGAGGGATTGGTGCTGCTTCTAAAAAAGGAATTTTAATTAAAGGAAGTAACTATTTGGAAGCTTTACATAGAGTGGCAACTGTAGTTTTTGATAAGACAGGTACGCTTACAAAAGGAGTTTTTAAAGTTGTAGAGATTGTTCCAAGTAATAATATTAAGGAAAATAAATTATTGGAATATGCTGCATATGCTGAAGCTTTTTCAGATCACCCGATTGCTCAGTCTATTAAAAGTGCATTTGGTGAGCATAATATAGAAAAAGATAAAATAAAAAAATATAGTGAAAAATCAGGTGTTGGAATTAGTTGTTGTCTTGATAAGGATAATATACTTTGCGGTAACAGCAGATTAATGGAAGAAAACAGTATAGATTATACAAAAGCCGATAAACCTGGAACCGTAGTTTATATTGCTGTTAATAATAAATTTCTAGGTTATCTGATTATAGCGGATGAGATAAAAGAAGATGCTGCCAATGCAGTCAAAAATCTTAAAATGCTTGGTGTCCAGAAAACAGTTATGCTGTCAGGTGATAATAAAGAGATAGCCAATGTTGTAGCTGAAAAAATTAAAATTGATGAAGTTCATGCTGAGTTATTGCCTGATCAGAAAGTTGGAGAGCTGGAAAAAATTGAAAAAGCCAACTCTTCATTAGGTAAAATAATGTTTGTCGGTGATGGTATGAATGATGCACCTGTTATTACTAGAGCTGATATAGGTGTAGCTATGGGAGGATTAGGTGTTGATGCGGCCATTGAATCAGCTGATGTTGTTATAATGAATGATGAACCAGGTAAGATTCCTGAAGCAATCGGTGTAGCTAGAAGGACTAGAAAAATTGTGGTTCAGAATATTACCCTTGCATTGGCTGTAAAAGTAGTTGTTTTAGTATTAGGAGCAATTGGTATGGCAACAATGTGGGAAGCGGTTTTCGCTGATGTCGGTGTGGCTCTGCTTGCTATCCTAAATTCTTCAAGAGTATGATTAGATTATAAATTTAAAATTTAAATCTTGTTTAAACAGCTCAATAGTTTATCTTAGAGTTATTTAAACAAGATTATTTCATAGGAGAATTATATGGCTTTAAAAACTGTAATAATTAATTTTTTTGTAGGTTTGCATATTCCCGAACTAATATCTGAATACCTTGCTATACTGATCCTCATATGTTTAATATTGTTTGTCAGCTGGTTAGTTAAGATTCTTATTAAGCACTATATATTATCTTATTGCAAAAAATTTGCCTCACGAACATCAACGAAATGGGATGATATTATTTTTGAAAATCATCTTCCTGACAGAATAGCTTTAATTGTACCTGCTGTAATTGTTTACTTTATTTCTAATATTGTTTTTGTTGACGGTGCAGGTGGTTTACTAAAATATGTTCAGTTAGCCTGTATATTATATATTATCCTTGTCTGTGTTCTTATAGTTAATTCAGGGTTGAGAGTTGTTGAAAACATTTATAATACGTATGAAGTTTCTGATGAAGCTCCAATTAAAAGTTTTTTGCAGGTTGTAAAGATATTCTTCTATTTTGCCGCTGCTATTATTATAATTTCTCTGTTGATGAAGCAGTCACCGTGGGCCCTGCTTAAAGCTTTAGGGGTCGTAGCTGGTGTTACAATGTTTGTGTTTAAAGATTCTATTCTTGGGCTTGTTGCTTCAGTTCAGCTATCAGGACAGAAAATGGTTAAAAAGGGTGACTGGATAGAAATGCCTAAATTTGGAGCTAATGGAGATGTAGTTGATATATCACTTACAACTGTAAAGGTTCAGAATTTTGATAAAACAATTGTTAATGTTCCCACATATGCACTTGTCAGTAATTCTTTTCAAAACTGGCGTGGTATGGTTGATTCTGGTGGGAGGAGGATTAAAAGATCTGTCAATCTGAATATGCACAGCTTTAAATTCTTAACTGAAATAGAGCTGAACAGGCTTAAAAAAAATAATCTGATAAAAGATTATATCAACAGTAAAGAGCTGGAGCTCAAAGAGCATAACATAAAAAATAAGATAGATGAAAAAAATACTGTTAATTCCAGAAGATTAACCAATGTCGGTACTTTTAGATACTACATTAAGCAATATTTGTCCAGGAACTCAGATATTCATGATAATTTGACATTCATTGTAAGACAGTTGCAGCCCACAGAAAAAGGTCTGCCAATTCAGATATATGTATTTACCAATGACACTAACTGGGTAAAATATGAAGAAATACAGGCTGATATTTTTGACCATATTCTGACTGTTATTCCTGAATTTGGATTGTCCATTTATCAGGATCCTTCCGGGCTGGATATTAAAGAAGGTTTATCTCATTTTATTACTACAAAATAAAAAAAGCTAATTAGAGGAGAATCTCTAATTAGCTTTATATAATTTATAAAAACCGATTAACTAAAAATTTTATCAAGATCAAAGTTGGACATCACATCAAGAGCAAACAGTGTCTTTGTATGTGTAATGCCTTCTATACTGGACATTTCATCAGTTAAAATAGTAGATAAATTTGAAGAATCCTTAAGTCTCAGCATAGCCACTAAGTCATATTCCCCGGCAACAGTATAGACTTCTGTAACACCACTAATGTTTTTTACCTGTTCAGTAGCTTCTTTAAGCATTGAACGTTTTACGTTGATCAAGATGATGGATGTAGTCATTCTAATTTCCTTTCTTACAATTTACGCTATAATTTAGCATACTATAACCAAATATGAATGATATGATAGTAAATTATATTAAAAATCTTCAAGTTTAAGCTTGAGTTGATTAAAAAAGTTTTTGACTGGTCTCGATTGGTGGATAATTTGTAATCTATGGTTAGTGTTTAGAAACATAGCATACATTAGTGCACTATTGCTTCTGTAAAATTTTATGTGTGCACAATCGGCATAATAATTATAGATATTTAGTTCAAAATATATTTTTTAATTCTTAACAATTTATTAGTTTAAAAAATATCTTTCCGAAGTTGGGGATAAATATTAATTTATGGATCAAATTTAGGTCTATGCAAAAAAGAATTGGGAGAATAAGGATGAAGAAAGTTATTGTTGTTTTAGTCGCAGGGTTAATTTCAATTGGAGCTTATGCAGCTGCAGCTAAAACTCCAAGAGTTGCTGTTATTCAGCCGTTACATGAAGGAATACTGGTACTAGACACCCATATAGGAGAACATGTAAAAAAAGGACAGTTACTGTTCCATATAGATCCAACTCTAAATAAAATGGCAGCTCTTCAGGCAAAAAGCTCTTTAGTTATGGCAAAAAATACTTATGCCAGAGATAAAAGACTTGCTAAAACTCATATTGTTTCTCCGGAAGCTTTAGAAACAGCTAAAGACGCTTATATTCAGGCTTATGCAGGTTATCAAACAGCATTATATAACTTAAAACGCAATTACAGCTATGCTCCATTTAATGGAACTGTAACTAAAGTTGATTTTTATAACGGAAGTTGTGTAGGTGATGCAGGTGAAGTTATGCAGGTTACAGAAAGCATAAACAGCTAATTTATTTTGAGTTGAACAATATATATTGAATTTAAAATTTAAATAACTGTCATTCTACCTCAAATAGAAATTATACAAAGGTTTCTATTAAACGAAAATGAATTTGTCTTTTTGATAATTTTTATTTGGGGTTGCTTAAGAATGAGTTAGGCTTTAATTTTTAAGTAAATTCTGGTTTTCTTGCCTTGTATGCACATTAATACAAATTACTCTTTGCCTTTTTGTTTATATGCACAATTGGCATATATTTGTGTTGGTTTTAGTTTGAATTCTGCTTTATTATATTTATTAAGCTGTTAATTTGTTAACTATCTTTTCAAATGGGGGATATTTTAAATTCAACGAAATAAAAAGTTTGTGGGTCTGTATAATATTTTAGATCCACGTAAAAAGAATTGGGAGAATAAAAGGATGAAAAAAGTTATTGTTGTATTAATTGCCGGTTTAATTTCAGTAGGTGCTTATGCTGCAGCAGCACAGGCCCCTAAAGTTGCACCAGTCCAGTCAGTCTATGAAGGAATACTTCAACTCGATACTCACTTGGGACAACATGTAAAAAAAGGACAATTATTATTCCATATACAGACAAATTTATTAAAATTAGCAGCTTTGAAAGCAAAAAGTACATTAGTATTAGCTAAAGAAACTTATGCCAGAGACAAAAAACTTGCTAAGACCCATATTGTTTCTCCGGAAGCTTTAGCAACTGCTAAAGATGCTTATATTCAGGCATATGCAGATTATCAGACAGCCTTGATTAATATTAAAAATTGTTACTACTATGCTCCTTTTGATGGAACTGTAACAAAAATTGATAACTACAGTGGTTCATGTGTCAGTGATGGCAGTGAAGTTGTAGTAGTTACACAAACTTTAAACAGCTAAGTTACGAGAATTAAATAAACGGCTTATATGCCTTTTTATAAGAATTTGAAACTGGAATTATTTCCAGTTTCTTTTTTTGTGTAAAGAATTATAGGTTTTTTTAGTGAAATTATTAATGAAATAAATAATAATATAATAAGAGCTTTCACGAAAAGTATTGCGTCATTGACAAATATATTTCGTATTCGGCTTTAGTTTTAAAATTTAAGTTTTAGATTTTTAAGAATGATTTTTTTAGTTTTATTAATAACTAAATAATGTACGATGTTTTCGAGATTTTTTTCGTGACGTCTAAATTTATAAAATTTAACAAGGATAAGAGTATGAAAAAAGTTATTGTTATTTTAATTGCTGGTTTAATATCAATTGGTGCTTTTGCTGAAGCTACTCCTAAAGTCGGACAGGTAGACACAGTTTATGAAGGTATTCTTCAATTACATGTTAAGTTGGGACAAAAGGTCAAAAAAGGTCAGCTCCTATTCACTATGGACACAAATCTGCTTAAAGTAGCTGTAATAAAAGCCAATAATAACTTAAATTATACGAAAGAAATTTACGAAAGAAATAAAAAACTTTATGATAGTTCACACTCCGTTTCTAGGGAAAAATTGGAAGAGTATAAATATAACTACATAAATGCTCTTGCAGATTTCAAAACTGCTAAGATTAATGTTAAGAACTGTTATTATTATGCACCGTTTGCCGGAACTGTAACAAAAATTATTTATGGTAATGGCTCTGCAGTAGGTGATGGAAATGAAGTAATGGACATCACTGCATCAATTTCAACAGACCAGAATTTATAAAAAAAAAATCCTCTCAGATTATTAAAGGTCCTGGATTTTCAGGACCTTTTTATTATATTAGTAATGATAATTAAATAGTGGTAAGTATCTATTGTGGGGATGATAAATGAAACAGATAGTTATAGTTAAAACAGGTTCAACAGTATCCGTTCCTGAAATTGCTAAATTCGGTGATTTTGATAAATGGATTATTTCAGGAACAAATGCAGATAGGAATTACTTTACTACAGTATCACCTTTTATGAATGAAAAACTTCCTGAACCTGAGGATATCTCAGGTATTATTGTAACAGGTTCTCCGACAATGGTTACCGAAAAGCAAGAATGGATTGGTCTGACTGTTTTATGGCTTAGAAAATGTTTTGAAAATAAAATACCTACTCTCGGTATTTGTTTTGGACATCAGTTAATTGTTTTGGCATTGAATGGAGAAGTTGATTATAGACAGACTTGTATGGAAATTGGAACTGCTAATATAAATTTAAAAAATAATGCTTTAGATAATCCTCTTTTCAAAAATGTGCCAAACGAAATAAAAGCTCATGTTGTACATTCTCAATCTGTTACAGTTCTTCCAAAAAATGCAGAAATAATGGCATATAATAATGATGAACCATATCATGCCATGGTAGCTGATGAGCATATTTGGGGATTACAGTTTCACCCTGAGTTTAATGAAAATATAATCAAGGCAATAATCAGTTATTATCACGATGAACTGATAGAAGATGGAATTGATACAAATAAGATAATTAATAATGTCTGCAATGCTGAATTTGGCACAGTTATTCTTAATAATTTTTTTAATATTGTTAAAACACTTTCTAAATAGCAGACACTGTTTATGGGATAAATTTATTAAAATAATAGGAATTGGGGTTGGGAGATGAAGAAATTTTTAACAATTTTAGCAATACTTTTTATGCTTTATACCGGATTCATCTGGGGAGAGATAGGTGTTATCATAAATAGTATGGCTCACTATTATAATGTTAGTAACTCATCAATAGTTGCCTGTTTTTCGATGTTTACACTTTCTGCTACAATTATGGTTATATCTTCTACTGGAATATTGGTTGAATATTTATCTTTAAAAAAAGTACTGGTTATGACCAGCGCTGTAAGTATAATAGGGGCAATTTTTTTGCTGATGAGTGCTGGCATAATTTTCCTTAAAATTGCGTTGTTTATTTTCGGTATAGGATATGGGATATGCTTTGCGCTTTCATACTACTTTGTTGTTCTAACAACTGATAATTTAAATAGAGCTTCCAGAATGGCTATAATCTCTTTTTGTTTTGGCATAGGGATGGCAGTATCACCTTTGATAGCCGGAGATATGATTAAATTTGGCATTAACTGGCAGATTGTTTTTACATGTTTTACTATTGTTATGATACCTGTTGGGATTATATCTTTATTTATGAACTTCGAAAAAACAAAAAAAAGAGACTCTACTGCAAAAGTAATAAAAAAAATGTCTTTAATATGTGAACTTAAATCATGGCCTGTTACAGTGTATCTTATGGCTTTGGGGTTACTGATTTATGAACTTGCTGAAACAACCATGGTTACTTGGGTTGTTGTTTATGGTCAGGGGAATTTACATTTAACAATAATGCATGCCAGTCAGCTTATGTCCATCTTTTGGATATGTGTTATAATAGGTAGAATTATGGCCGGATTTGCATTAAAAAAAGTGAAAGCTGAAATTTATATTATTTTCGTAACTGTAATGTCAGGTATTTTGCTTACCATATTCTCATTTATGGATAATACAGTTATAATTAATTTCATATTAATAGGGCTAATTGGTATAGGATTTTCTGCTTTATATTCCACAATAACTTCATTAGGAACAACTCAGTTAAAAGAAGCATCGCCAAGACTCGTTTCCTTACTGCTTGGGACAGGATGTGTAGGGACAATAATGTCTCCGCTGATCACAAGTTATATAAAATCGGTATGGGGATTGCAGGAAGTTTTTCTTGCCAGCGCAGTGTTTATGTTTGCAATTACACTATTATCTTTCCTTGTATTATTTATAAATGGAAGAAAATTAATTGTTAATAGAGTCAGTTAATAATATATATTTCACATTTTAAATGTTAAGAGATATTAATATGAAAATTTTAGTTACAGGCGCTAGCGGATTATTGGGAACAGATATTGTTAAAACTTTTGAGAAAAAAGGCCATGAAGTTATAAAAACAGCCTTTTCCCAACGTGATGGATTTATTGCTGCAGACATATCTAAGGAAAATGGTATTAAAACTTTATCTGATCTTAATTGGGATTTGATAATTCATACATCTGCAAGCAGAGATCCAGATATATGTGAAAATAACAAAACTGAAGCTTACAGATTGAATGTGTGGGCTTCTGAAAAACTGGCAGAAGCAGCATTTAAAAAAAATGCCCGAATGCTGTTTATTTCAACAGATTATGTGTTTTCGGGTGAAAAAGCTCCATATAAAGAAATAGATGAGACAAATCCAATTAACTATTACGGAAAAAATAAAGTTGAAGCAGAAGAATTAATTTCAAAAATTTTGGTGGAAAATGTATGCATAATTAGAGTTCCGGTTTTATATGGCATAAACGCTGGTCTAAAAGCGTCTGCATTACTGAATTCTTCCATAACCCTTATAAATTCAGGCAAAACATCTTATTTAGATGATTATATCATTAGGTACCCTACTTTTACAGAAGATGTCAGCAGGGCTATATTTTTGTTGGTAGAGAAAAATGCATTTGGTATTTATCATTATTCAGGACAGGATAAGACAACAAAATATAAAATAGCTCTTATGATAGCAGATTTACTGGGTAAAAATCACAATCACTTAAATAAAATAAGTGAAAGACCAAATACAGCCGCACGTCGACCTTATGACAGTCATCTTGACATATCAAAAATTACTTATCTTGGTTTTAGGAAACCTTTGCCGTTGAAAGAGCGTTTAAAATCCATAGTCCATAATTTATAATTATTCATTCTTCAAAGATTAGATATTAGTGTCTTTTTTGGAAAGGGGCAGGGTAATTCCACTCTGGAATTTAAACTATAAAGTCTTGCGACTTTGATGCATTGTTATCAGAGGATTAACCCTGCCAAAACTACTATAATTGCAGTATAATGCTTAATCAAATATTTTAAATAAATATTTAGAGATATAATAATTGACTATCGGAGCTGATTTTTTATTAAATTATGCTACCTTTAGTGAATCTGACTTTTTATGATAAATATACTGTTTTTATATAATATGGAGTTGTTTGCAATATGGTAATGAAAGCATTAACTAAAATATTTGGCTCTAAATCTCAGCGAGATGTAAAACGCTTACAGCCTATAGTAGCCAAAATTAATAAACATGAAGAAGCTTTACAGGAATTATCTGATGACCAGTTGAAAGCTAAAACAGATGAGTTTAGAGAACGCATTGAAAATGGTGAAACTGTTGACGACATAATGTGCGAAGCATATGCTGTAGTAAAAAATGCATGTAAGAGATTGTGTGGAGAGCAGATTTCTGTATGTGGACATGAAATAATATGGGATATGGTTCCTTTTGATGTTCAGCTTATGGGAGGAATAGTCCTCAACGAAGGAAATATTGCTGAAATGGCAACAGGGGAAGGAAAAACTCTTGTAGCTACAATGCCCCTTTATTTAAATGCGCTTACCGGTAGAAACTGTCAGTTGGTCACTGTAAGTGATTACCATGCCAGACGTGACTCGGAATGGATGGGGGCAGTATATGAATATCTCGGCCTTTCTGTTGGCTGTATTCAGAATGATATGAACCCTGATGAAAGAAAAGAACAGTATTTAAGAGATATAACTTATGGAACAAATAGTGAATTCGGCTTTGACTATTTGAGAGATATGGGAATGGCGCTCGATAAAGAGCATCTGGTTCAGAGAGATCACTATTATGTAATTGTCGATGAAGTTGACAGTATTTTGATTGATGAAGCAAGAACTCCTTTGATTATTTCCGGACCTGCCGCTGTATCTTCACATCAGTTTGATACCTATAAACCAATGGTGTCTGAATTATACAGAAAGCAGAATCTGTTATGTTCGAGGCTAATTGGAGAAGTAAAGGCTGTATTTGCTAAAGAAGATGCCTCAAATGAGGAAATAGATGAAGCGTATATTAAACTTGTCCAGGTAAAAATGGGCATGCCTAAGCATCGTCAGTTGATGCACATTCTTGAAGATGGTTCAATCCTTAAAAAACTGGAAAAAGTTGAATCTAATGTAAAGAGTGATCAGAATCGCGGAATGCTTCAGGATGTTCAGGCAGAACTGTATTTTGCAATAGAAGAGAAAAATCATGAGGCTGATCTTACAGATAAAGGTAGAAATACAATAAGTCCTGATGATCCGGAAGCGTTTATCCTGTCTGATATGCTAGGAACAATTCATTCAATTGATAACGATCCTGATTTGAAAGAATCAGATAAAATAAAGAAGAAGCAGGAATTTCAGGATAAGTACAGTAAGGATACTGAGAGAATCCATAATATTTCACAACTGATAAAAGCCTACTGTCTTTTTGAAAAAGATGTAAGTTATGTTGTTCAGGATAATAAAGTAGTAATTGTTGATGAACATACAGGAAGATTAATGGCAGGACGTCGTTTTAATGAAGGACTGCACCAGGCTTTGGAAGCAAAAGAAAGTGTAACTATCGAGGGTGAAACTCAAACTTTTGCCACGGTAACGATACAGAACTATTTTAGACTGTACGAAAAAATGGGAGGAATGACAGGTACTGCTGAAAGTGAAGCTACTGAATTGCATCAGATTTATAAAATAGATGTTGTTGTTATTCCGACAAATCAACCTTGCATTCGTACAGATGTAAATGATGCTATTTACAGAACTAAACGTGAAAAATATAAAGCTGTTATTGACGAAGTGGAAGAACGGCATAATGCAGGACAGCCTATCCTTCTTGGTACAGCTTCCGTTGATGTTTCCGAAATTATCAGCAGAATGTTGAAAAGGAAGAAGATTCCACATAATGTGCTTAATGCAAAAAATCATGAATTTGAAGCTGATATTGTAGCTAGAGCCGGACAGAAATCAGCTGTGACCGTTGCTACAAATATGGCAGGTCGTGGTACTGATATTAAACTTGGAGAAGGTGTTCCTGAACTTGGCGGTTTATGTGTAATTGCCAGTGAAAGACATGATTCACGAAGAATTGACAGACAGTTAAGAGGACGTTGTTCCCGACAGGGTGATCCAGGCTGTTCAAAATTTTATATCTCATTAGAAGATAATCTGATGAGACTGTTCGGTTCAGATAAAATTGCTTCTATTATGAGTAAGCTTGGACTTGATGAAGGAGAAGAACTCCAGCACTCACTTCTGAACAGATCTATAGAAACTGCACAGAAAAGAGTTGAACAGCAGCATTTTGCCATACGTAAAAGAACTCTTGAGTTTGATGATGTTATGAATAAACAGAGAGAAATTTTATATGGTTTCAGAAAGGAAGTTCTGCTGACGGAAACACCTAAAGAAATTCTTTATGATATTGTTGATGATGAAATAAGAGATCGTCTGGAACTTGCTGCAGCTAATAACAGTAATAATGAAAGCGGATATGACAAAGATGCTTTGGTTAACTGGTTGAATATGACTTTTCCTTTAGGTTTTGTCGAAAGTGATTTGTATGGTGAAGAAAATTCTAAAGAGATACTTGAGTTTGAAAAACTGGCAGAAAAACTTTTTCATAAAGTTGAAGCTGCTTATGAAGCAAAAGAATCTGTTGAAGATGAAGATGCCATAAGAAGACTCGAAAGACATATTATTCTTGATGCTGTTGACAGATTATGGCAGGAACATCTTTATTCTATGGACGGGTTAAGAACCGGTATTAATTTAAGATCTTATGCTCAGAAAGATCCTTTAGTTGAATATAAACATGAAGCTTATACGATGTTTACAACTATGATGTCTGAACTGAATCAGGAAATATTAAATAATATGTTCCGTTCTGCTACCAGTATTGAAGCTTTTGAACAGCTTTTTGCAAATCTACCTCAGGAATTTATTCATAATGAAATAGAACAGTTTGGAATGGGGGGCGGAAATGTATCTCCTCAACTGCCTCCGGAAGCAATGGCTTCAATGGAAGGAGGACCTGATCAGCAGCAGGAACCTATAGATGTGGAACCTTTGGTTACTAATTACAGAAGAGACGCTAAAAAAGTTGGTAGAAATGATCCATGCCCATGTGGAAGCGGTAAAAAATACAAAAAATGCTGCGGATGATAAAAAGGATAAATAAAATCTGATTACAAATTATCTTTTGAATACTATACCTCTCAAAATTTTTGAGAGGTTTTTAGCGAAGAGGAAAGTAAATATAATTTAGTTGATCTTTAAGTATTACTTTGCGGTGTAGTTCCGCCTCTATTTGCTGCAGAGTTCCAATCGGGACCTTTGAATGTTCTTATACTTCCGTCGATAAACAGCAGGTGCCCTTTAGTAGTAAAATCTTCTGCTCCTACGGCTAGAGCTGAATCAACAGAATCATTTACTTTTAAAGGGGAAAGGTCATCCGGGCTTACGCAGATTCTATAATCAATTTCATCCGGTTGTAATTCTTCCCAGGTACCGGCTGGGATATTTGATAAAGGTGATACTAAAACATTAGTACTTTGAAGCTCCTTTGAAAGGGCTTCAAAGCTGGTTACGGCAGGGGTGTTACCGTCTGTACCGTAGGTATATGGGAAGGCATTACGATACATACCTGTTGCTGTCGCATTATCAGATGCATATATATGCAGTGCTACACCAATCTTTCTTAGGTTACTTGCATCCTGTGTAAAGCGTGCGCGATTGCGTGCCTGGCTCAGTGCCGGAAGTAACATTGCAGCCAGAATAGCTATAATGGCAATTACCACTAAGAGTTCAATAAGTGTGAATTTACTCAGTTTTGCAGTCTTCATTTCTATATTCTTCTTCTGCTGAAAACGTTGAATTAGCTCTATTTTAAATGTCTGATATTTAAATACTTCAGCTATTATATATTAACTAAAATACATTTCTATATAGTTAATCAAGAATTGTGATTTTAAAGTAGACAGTCTGATTATATTTATTGAAGGCTATGTTGCATTAATGGTTGGTAATTTATTATTATTTGCATAAATTTTATAGGAGTAAAATATTTTTCTCTCAAGGATTAGTCTACATCCTAGATAGTTTTCCAGGTACTTTGCAGCCACTTCGTGAAATCGTTTTATCTATTCTTTCATTTTTCTGCCATAGGCATTTATATTCTTAATATGCTAAATGCCTTTATTAACATGTTTTTCTGCATTTGCATTACCTGTTTTGTACACAAATTTGTTTGTAATAGTAAATGTTCTATAGCCTAGGTTCACTGTCACTTCAAAGAAGAGTATCCTTATTATTAAATAGGCAGTATAGCATCTGCAATAGTATATTGATTACTTTCTTAAAGAATTGCACCAGTTGTATTGCCATTTTTGTCACGTACGATAAGAACAGCAGTTTGTTCTGAAAATTACATTCTACATTTGTCAATTGACTGTAAGTATAGTCTTTAAATTTTTGAGATTTTTTTTGTTTACAATAAAGGTAATTATTTGATTTATTGTTATTAACGAAAAAACTGATTCAAAACAGTAAAAAATTTGTTATAATAATTAATAAATTTTAAAAATAATATATTTCTATTGTTGGAGAAATGGATAAACAAGAGCCTGAAAAATGTTTAATATGCAAAAAGAAAAATGTATTATTAAGATTTACAGTATCTGATTTTGATACTCAAACTCATTTCTATGATATATTCCAATGTAAAGATTGTAACTTCGCATTTGTATTTCCATATCCAGAAAAAAATATAATTAGATCTTATTACAATAAAAATTATTATGGATCTGTAAATAGAAAATTTACACCTGTTGTTGAATATATCACTAGATTTTATAACTCATTAAGGGCTGCTAATATTAACAAAATTATATCAAAGTCTGCAAGTAGAAATAAGTTTATTAATTCCAATAAAATATTAGATATTGGTTGTGGAAGAGGGAACCTTCTTAAGCAGTTAGGAAAATACAAATATGAATGTTATGGGCTAGAAAGAAGCGAATTTAATTTTGAATTGAGTTCAAAAATTAAGATTTACCAAAAAGAGTTAACAGAATCAAATTTTAATAATATGTTTTTTCGATGTATTATTCTTTGGCATGTTTATGAGCATCTAGACGATTCTCCTGACAAAATATTAGCAGAAATAACAAGAATCCATATAGGCAAAGGAGTTCTGATTATTTCAGTTCCAAATTTTACTAGTTTTCAATCGTATATTTTTGGTAAATATTGGTTTCATTTGGATTTACCTCGTCATAAATATCATTTTTCAATAAAATCAATTGAGCTATTACTGGCAAAATACAATTATAAAGTAATTAGAAAGACAACATTCTCTTTTGAACAAAGCATTTTCGGTTTTATACAGAGTTTTTATAATAAACTAATGCCAAGTAAAACTTCAAACCAATTTTATTCTCTATTAAGATTAAGAGGAAAAAATTGTCAGCAATATTTTCAGCTAATATTTTTTTTACTTATATCAATCTTAATATTGCCTTTTGCTATTATAGAGTATATTTTTTCAGGACTTTTTGGTAAAGGGGCTGTAATAACTATTTATTCAGTGAAAAATACTTGATATTTAATCTTTTATCCCTTTGAAAAATAACTTTGAATTGTACAGTTTCAGCTTTGCTGCTCTAAATTGAAGAGCAGTTATTATACATCCTATTCCATATTTTATACATCTTTTTAAATTAATACTTGATGCCTCATTAAAATATTTTGTGGGGCAGCTTATTTCTGCTACTTTATAACCTAACCAGATAATTTGAACCAACATTTGATTGTCAAAAATAAAATCATCTGAAGCATGTTTCAAGTCAAGCTCATTTAAAATTTGCCTGGAAAAAGCTCTATATCCAGTGTGATATTCTGATAATTTTGCCTTTATAAATATATTTTCAATAAGTGTCAAAAATCGATTACTAATATATCTCCAAAGAGGCATCCCGCCTTCCAATGCATAACCGCCAAGTATTCTTGAACCAATAACACAGTGGTACAATTCACTGGAAATTAATGCAACCATGGCCGGAATCAACTTTGGTGTATATTGGTAATCAGGATGAACCATGATTACAATATCAGCTTCATGCTTAAGCGCCATCAGATAGCATCTTTTTTGATTACCTCCATATCCTAAGGTTTTCTCATTTTGAAAAACTATGACATTTTTTAAAGATTTAGCTATTTTTACAGTTTTGTCGCTGCTTGCATCATCTACTAATATAACCAGGTCAACACAGTCTTGTTCCATAACTTCGTTATAAGTTTTTAATAAGGTTTTTTCTGCGTTGTATGCAGGCATAACAACCACAATTTTATTATCATTAAACATTTTATTATTTTACTTTTTCATTTAGCATTTTTTTACAGATCATAATATTGTGTAGTACATCTTTATTTTCTGAGTCTATTTTTTGAGCTTTCTCAAAATAAATTAAGGATTTATTATAATTTTTTATATAAAATTCTTTCAAACCTCTATAATAAAATTTTTCAAATTTACTTAAGTTTTTTAATTTTAAAATCTTATTTAATATTTTAGCAGATTTTATGTTATTACCTAGTCTCTGGTAACATGCAATTCCGGTTAATAAATAATTCTTATACCATGGGTCAAGTTCCTGTATATAATTTCGTATCAGATTAAAGTATTTTAATGCCTTAACTGGATCATTATAATCAAATGCAATTTTCATTTTAATGGTTACTGCAGAAATATAACAATAAATACTATTGTAATAGATTATATTTATATTATTTAACTTTAAAAAATCTTCTGCTATTAAGTGAGCCGTTTTATAATCTTTTGATGAAATAGCAATCCCTGCTCTCGTTTTTAATGCTAAAGGACTTACAGATTTATACGAACATGCTTTATCAGCTAGAGTAGTTGGAGTTTTCCAATTTTGCTGGTATTTATAATTTGTAAGACCATAAATTATTGCAGCTAAAAGTAATAATATAACAACAAGTCTTTTAAAAATTATAGAGGAATTATCATTCATGAATTTCATGATTATCAATGATAATCCAAACCATATAAATGCAGATGGGATATAGCTGTATCTATCTGCCATATCTGTAAATCCAAGCTTAACTATTCCTGATATTGGAAACAGAGCAAATAGGTAACTCAAAAAGATCATCAAGAATTTTTCTTTGAATTTGAAATACAAATAAATCAGAAATAACAGTGTAGCTGCACTGGATAGAAAAGATATAAAAATATTTTTTATAAAGAAAAACTGCGGATAAATTGGGTTCAAGTTTTGGGGAATTATTGTTTGTTTGATATACCATAGAATATTATAACTCACACTCAAAAATCTTTCCCACAAAGGAACATTTATATTGACTGCTTTTCCTTGTGATAAGTAAGTTATAGGTAGAAATATGCATATTATAATAAGAAACGGATACAGTTTTTTAAAATAATAATAAAAATGGAAATTTTTAATTTTATAATATTCGTACAAACACAATATAAACGGAAGAGTAATTGCCATTGGTTTTGACAATATCGCACATACGAAAAGTATAAATGATATTTTTGGTCTGTTTTTAATATAGAAGAATATACTCCACAAATAAAAAGCAGAGCATAATACATCTTTTCTTTGGGAAAGCCAAACAACAGATTCTACTCTTTGCGGATGAATTGCATAGATGAGACAAATCATAAATGCTAATAAAATGTTAATGTTAAATTTTTTTAGAATATAAAAGAATGCCAAGATAGCTAAAATATGCCAGAATATATTTTGTATATGATATGATAAAGAGTTAAGACCTCCGATACTGTAGTCTGCCATATATGATATCATTGTTAATGGTATATAGTTAGAAAAGTAAGAATTTTTAAAATACCATATTATGTTTGAAAGATTCAAATCCAGCCTTGTGTTTTTTAATATATAATGCTGGTCATCCCATATAGTGAAGATTTCATTGTTTTTTGAAACTGAATAAATGCAGAAGATAATAAAAATTAGCAATAATTGAAGTATTACAGATTTTTGCTTCTCATTAATCATTAATAGTATAGCCAGTAATTCAAGTTTGGTATTTTAAAATTTAGTGATTCTTATAAAATCTTATCAGAGCAAAACTTATATCTTTTATTTATATTGATAATTGTATTTTAAAGTTCAGAAATATTTAATTATGTTTCGAATTTAGACTTTACTTCTCAATTATTTTAAGTGATTTATCAAATTGGTCTACTTCTTTAGATTAATTAATTTTTCTTTGGGGATTTTATGAGGGTGACTGTCATAATCAGGGTTTGTCAGTAGCAGTTTAAGAGAGTTTTTAGGGAGCCCCTTATAGGTAATTGTTTTATACATATTTTCAAAGGAAACTTTTGCAGAATTTTTCATGCCAAGCTGGTATTGTACATTTGCCAATCTGTACCAGTTTCCTGTTGATAACGGATAATTAATAACAGCATTTATTAAATACGGCAGGGCAAGTTTGGGCTTCTTTAATAGCAGCAGTGCTCTGGCTACGAAAGAATTTTTATGCGCATAATCAAATGTAGAAATATTATTGAAGTCATTTAAAAATATTAGAGCAAGCATCGGATCGTTAAGCTTGAGTAAGGCTGTGGTCGCAGCTTTATACAAATATTTAGGATTTGTATTGTATTCAAGTCCTTTGCTGTAAAAGTATAAAGCTTCATATGATCTCCTGTATTTTGCCTGAACTATTCTTCCATACCGAAAATTATAGGTGCTCATATAGTCATTATAGATAGTTTTTACAGTCATTATCAATAGGATTAATGCAGCTGCTGTAGATAATAAATTTAAATATACATTGTTCTGTTTTTTTGTATGTTCATGTTTTTGATAGTTGGGTTTCCACGGTTCTGTCCATAGGATTCCAATCAGAAGACCTGCTATAAACAGGGTAGGCCATTCAAAAAAAATCAAGTCCAGCATTCCGTGAATAAATAAGCAGAGATAAGAAAACAGCACTATTTTTTTAAAAAGTGACAACTGATTAAATTTTATAATGCAGAACAGTGCTGGGTACAGCCATAAAATTAGCCATAAAATTAACCCAATTAGACCATAACACGCAGTTATATAGAGCAGGGTGTTGTGCGGATGATTTGATCTTACTGCACTCAGTGGCTTTGCAAAATAGCAGATAGGTCGATACGCTGCATAAACGCTTTCAAATCTCCCTGTGCCTATTCCAATGAAAGGGTGATCTTTAATCAAATTGATACATCCCAGCCACAGAGGTGTTCTTACATCACTATCTAAAGAATTATTGATATTATTTAGGTGTTCTGTAGATTTATTAAATATATCTGAATGGTGGAGTTTATCACTGTATGTCGAACTTGAATAAGAAGTAAGTTGCAATAAATAAAAGGATAAGCTTGTAAATATTATCAATATTGCAACTACGGCAATTGAATACTTAATATATCGATTCAGGGTCCTGTTATATAGTTTGATTATAAGAAAAATGACAAGAGTGATTATTAACGAAATCCATGCTCCTCTTGATTCACACAAATAAATAATATATACAGAGTATAAAGTTAGAATTATACTTATAATGATGATTAATGGTTTTGCATAAAATTTAACGGATTTTTTATAAATTGTGTAAAAAAAATATAAGCTGAAAAACAGTAATACCATCAGAAAAACAGCATGCCAGTTTCTGTTTCCTGCAATGCCAATTACCTGTCCTCTCTGAAAAGTGGAATAAGCAACATCAACAATCCAGATGAAGAATAGATAAACTGGGAGTAATATTTTTAAATTTTTATGAAAAAAATATGCGAAAACTGGAAGCGTAATCCATAAAATAGAAAAACTCCATTCACTGAAACTGTATGATTTATAAATAAAAAACTGCACTGACGTTAATAGTATAAATAAAGCAGTGGCAAATACTACAAGTTTATATCTGAATAGTGAATCTCTTAGATTATTAAACTTTAACAATATTATAACAAGACATAAGGATGATATTGTAGGTAGGGAAAAAAGAATTAATACAGTTTTAAAATTAGAGTAGATATCAAAAAAAAACAGTGGGAATACCAGTGTTCCTGCAATTAAAATTAGAGTAGTGAAAAAGTAGGAAAGCATGTTGTTTTTAATTAACTATAAAAAAAAAAGAGAGGAAATTATCCTCTCTTTTATTTTTTAGTTATTAGTTAACTGTAAGCCAGGTTATACCTTCAGTAGCATTTGGCGATACATTCATATCAATCCAGTCTTGACCTTTAAGTGATCTTACACTGCCGTCAATATACAGAACGTGACCTTTTCCTTCAAAACCGCCATTTGCAGCATCAGCTCCAGAGACGTATACTTCAGCCCTACCTATTGGTGAATCCGCAGTATCGGTAGCTTTTAATGGACCTGCTCTATTTGTATCGAAGGCCAAAACATAATTAATGTTTTCACTTGACAAATCAGCTGTGTCCCAACTAGTATTTTCAGCTCTAGAAGCTGCTGGAGACTGTAAAACATTAGCGCTTCCTAGTTCGCGTGATAGTGCTTCAAAAGCTGTTTCATTAGTAGCGTCTTGAGGATATGGGAATGCATCCCTGTATTCTCCTCTTGCACTTGAATTATCAGCTGCATATATATGTAGTGCCTGTCCTATCTGCCTCAGGTTACTTGCATCATGTGTATAACGCGCTCTGCTACGTGCCTGATTCAATGCCGGGAGCAACATTGCTGCGAGGATAGATATAATGGCTATAACAACCAATAGCTCAATCAGTGTGAATCCTTTCTCTTTTTTAGCTTTCATTTTGTAACCCTCCTAATTTATTAATATTCATTAAAATAGTTTAATATTTTAACACTTTTTGTTACTGTATTTCTAATTATATGAAGGAGGGGGTGTTCTGTCAATAGTTTACAACTATTTAATGTAATAAAAATGCATTTTTATTCACATTATTCTCCTCTATTGCTGAAATCTATAAGATGTTGAGTTTTAAAGATATAACTTTGTTTATATATATGATTATTTCGGCTTTAAAATATAATAAAAGCCATACATAAAAGTATAACTATTATTGTTATTTAAACGTAGCAAATTTACATTATAAACTATTGTTAAACTCTATGAGTTAAGTTATGATTTTTAAGAATTATGAACTACTAAGTACTCAGGGGCTGAATCAACATAATTTATTTCCATTTAGCATTGTTGATCCGATCTGAAAGGAGACATGGTTGTTTTGAAACAGAGAATGACAAGAATGAAACTTGTCATGCAACAGCAATTAACCATCAACTATAATATTTGCCTATAATTGGTTTTAGATCATTTTTTATTTTTTCAGGTATTTTTTCAGGTGATGTCATAACAGCATTTTTTAAGGCAGAGCTGCATGAACAGGATGTTTTAAATTCAGTAAAATTTTTAGCTGTTTTTATTACTATTTCTTTAGCAACCTTAATGTTTGATTTCATTGTATTGATAACCATATCAACTGTAACATTGTCATGATCGGGATGCCAGCTGTCAAAATCTGTAACCATTGCAGCTGTGCAGTAGCATATTTCTGCTTCTCTTGACAGTTTAGCTTCTGCCAGACTTGTCATTCCAACAACATCTATGCCCCATGATTTGTAAAGCTTAGATTCAGCTTTAGTTGAAAAAGCCGGGCCTTCCATATTAACATAGGTTCCGTTTTTAACAGCTTTAGGTTTTAGTTGAGAGTTAATATCTGAATATTCTTTATCAATTGCTTCTTCAGCAAATTTAAAAACAAAATCCTTGAAGTCGTTACAGATAGGGTCGCCGAAAGGTATATGTGC
Organism: Victivallales bacterium; assembly: GCA_036011305.1. Lineage (GTDB taxonomy): Bacteria > Verrucomicrobiota > Lentisphaeria > Victivallales > GWF2-38-69 > DASCNA01. The sequence continues at coordinate 62,497 of DASCNA010000041.1, read as the reverse complement.
AGCAATGCCGCTTCTGAAAAAAGTATGTTTTTCTATCTGCTTAGTTCTATCTACGTATTGATCTATCAGGACAACATCTTTCGGTGGAAGGTCGCCTTTTAAACTGCCTACCGCGGATATTGCTAGGATATGTGTAACTCCAAGCTTCTTCATTCCGAATATGTTTGCGCGATGATTAATTTCAGAAGGTGATATTGTGTGACCGTCCCCGTGCCTCGGTAGAAAAACTATATCAGTATTTTTCACCTTGCCGATAATATAATTTCCGGATGGATTCCCAAAAGGTGTGTCTATAGCTACTTCATCTATAATTTTAATACTGTCAATATTATATAGACCACTACCGCCAATAATACCTAATTTCATTTTTGAACCTTCCTTAAATATTTAAAAAATAATTATACAAAACTTATATATAAAATATATGCTATTGTGTGAACAATGAGACAATTCCTAAATTTTATTTTTATCATAGAGAAGTTCTCTACGATTGTTATGTTTTCTATCAACTCAGTTTTACAATATTGCTTCTAACTATTAAATATTCAAACTTTTTCACAGTTTTTGGCCGTTTGTTATTAATACTTGACGTTTAGTATTCAAAGCTGAAAGTAAAAAGCTAATTAAAAAACTATTATTGACGAAAATACTTAAGGATTATCACAATATTTTTTGAAATTTTCAAAAATAATATTCTATTACATGTTTGCCTTATTGCAAAAATATATACTTTTTAGTTTTAGGTTATCAATATCCTTCACACTTACTGTATACAAAAGATAATCAGAACTGAATGTTTTTTAAAATTTACAATTATTTTATATAGAGGTTTAAAGTAGCATGAGTTTATCAGAGAAAGATAAAAAAATAAAAGAAATAAAGATTAATGACATCGATAAAGATGAAGATTCTATACCTGTTGATGAAGAATTGGAAACTCAGGAAGAGGATTTGTTAACTGAAGAAGAAATTAAAATTGAAGAACTTGAAGATTCTGTAGAGGATTTGAAAGATAAGCTTACTCTTTCAGTAGATAAGTTTTTAAGACTTAATGCTGAATTTGAAAATTTTAGAAAGCGTTCTGTTAGAGAAAAAACTGATGCAAGAGTTAATGCTCAATTTGATACTGTAAGTGCTGTTCTTCCTGTTATTGATCATTTTGAATTAGCGTTGGCTTCAGCAGAAAAATCAGATAATTTTAACGCTTTGCTTGACGGTATGAAACTGATTAAGGATGAGTTTGAGAAATCTCTTTCATCACTGGGTATCGAACCGATTAATGCTGTAGGTGAAACCTTTGATCCGAATCTGCATGAAGCAATAGCAAATGAACCTTCTGAAGATTTTGATAAAGATGTAGTATCGAAGCAGTGGAGAACAGGATATAAATATGGTGAAAGACTGTTAAGACCTGCTACTGTAGTGGTAAGTTCCGGTAATGAAGAAGATTCTGAATAAATATATGGAGATTGAAAATAATGGCTAATGATTATTACGATACTCTTGGTGTTGCTAAATCTGCAACAATAACTGAGATAAAAAAATCATATAGAAAACTGGCAATTAAATATCATCCTGACAAAAACCCAGGTGATAAAAGTGCTGAAGATAAGTTTAAGGAAATATCACAGGCTTATGAGGTTTTGAGTGATACAAGTAAGCGTTCACAGTATGATCAATTCGGTCATGATGCATTTACACGATCCGGCAGAGGTGGAGCAGGAACCGGTGGTTTTCATGATCCGTTCGATATATTCAGTTCTGTTTTTGGTGGTTCAGGAGGTTCTATTTTTGAAGAATTCTTCGGCGGAGGAATGGGAGGCAGAGGCAGTCAGACAAGATCTTCTGTTCAAGATGGATCTGATTTAAGATATGATCTTGAAATTGATTTTGAAGATGCAGTATACGGTGGCGATAAAAAAATATCGTTTGCAAGATTGCAGACCTGTTCTTCATGCAGTGGTAATGGGTGCAAAGCCGGAAGTGGAAAAGTTACCTGTTCCAGGTGCGGAGGAAGCGGTTATGTTTCTACAAATCATGGATTTCTAAGTATGCGACAGGGATGTCCTTCCTGTAGAGGTACAGGACAGATAATCGAAAAACCATGTCCAAAATGCAGTGGTGAAGGCAGAGTAAGAACTCAGAAAACTATTCAGGTTCATATTCCACCGGGAGTTGATACAGGTTCTAGGTTGCGTGTTGCAGGGGAAGGTGAAAGCGGTGTAGGAGGCGGAAGAGCAGGTGATTTATTTATTGTAATTCATGTGAGAAGTCATGAAGTTTTTCATAGAGACGGATCTGATGTGATGTGTGAAGTTCCTATCGAGTTTACTACTGCTGCTTTGGGGGGGATTATTGAAGTTCCTACTATTTCCGGGAAAGCTAAATTAAAAATCCCTGAAGGCACTCAATCAGGAACTGTTCTCAGAATGAGAGGAAAAGGTATTCCTTCATTACGAGGTGGAAGAAGGGGCGATCAGCATATAAAGATTTTTGTAGAAGTACCACAGAAATTAACTAAATCTCAGAAAGAGAAATTGAACGAATTTGCAGAACTTGATGATCCAAATAAAAACCATCCTATGATGTCTGTATTTTTGGATAAGGCAAAACGCTTTTTTAAAGGAGAATAGTTTGCACTAATTATAAATTGTTAATGTAGATAAAATATTACTCATTTTATTTTGGATTTTAGTAAGAGAGTTCAAAGTTATAGCATTCGTACTAAGAAACTAATTATTATTCGTATTTAGAAAATGAAGAATTTAGCAATTATAGGGAACCCAATTTCGCATTCATTATCACCGATAATGCATAATGCGGCTATTAAGGCATTAGATCTGGATATTGAATATTCTACTGTAAAAGTTGAAAGCGCTGAATTGTCAAAGTTTTTAGAAATAGCAGTGGAAAAATATATAGGATTTAATGTTACTGTTCCTTACAAAACTGATGTATTACAGTATTTGGATCATATTGATAAAAATGCTATATTGGGTGAAAGTGTTAATACTGTAGTAGTTAGTAAAGACGGTAAGTTTTCTGGTTTTTCTACAGATGGTTATGGTTTAGAAAAAGCATTAAGTTTAGAATTTCCTATTAAAGTTAGTGAGGAAAATTTTTTCTTCGTCGGTTGTGGTGGTGCAGCTAAAGCTGCCATATCTCATCTTCTTTCCATAGGTGTACAAAATATTGTTATAGCTAATAGATCTCTCAACAAAGCAGAAAATTTTATAAAAAAACTAATAAAAAGCTATCCTAATTCAAGCTTGGAAGTCTGTAGCTTAAAGGATGTTAATTTAATAAAATCTCATTTTGATAATAATCCTATAATAATACAGTCCACAAGTCTAGGTCTAAATAAAAATGATATTATGCCTTTGAATGTTAATTTGCTTAATGAGAATATGAGAGTATTTGATATGATTTATGGTATGACTCCATTTTTACTACAGTCCAGAACGAAAGGGTGTATGATCTCAGACGGCAGATTGATGCTTCTATATCAAGGCGTAAAATCATTTAAAATATGGACAGGTATCGAACCTCCTGTTAACATTATGAAAAATGCTCTTTTCTCAGAATTAGAGGATAGGGGATAGGAACTATAGATGTTGGAGAATGTAGAATTAGAAAGACACGACTGTCATAGAGAACTTTAATTTCGGAAATTAATATTGAAAGCTTGTGTCAGAGTTCATGACGATAGTCAAGCTGAACGATAATTTTAGTTACAGAATTCAAAAAACTAAACAGTGTTTTGAATTAAGAAAGAATGAGCTATGAAAAGTAAAGCTAAAAACAGTAAACAATTCATAACCCCCAACCCCTAGTTTTCCACATGTCTTTTTTAAATATTTTTAACACTATTCAAAATACAGCAATGATGCCGTTTTGGTGTGTGGTAATTTTTATTTTTGGTTTATGTGTCGGCAGTTTTATAAATGTTTGCATCTGGAGAATTCCGAGAAAGGAATCAGTGACTCTTACACCTTCTCACTGTCCCAAATGTGGGAAAAGGATAAAATGGTATGAGAATATACCTGTAGTCAGTTGGCTGGTTTTGAGAGGAAAATGCAGCGGATGCTCTGAGAAAATATCTGTACAATATCTTCTTATTGAATTAATAACTGCTTTTTTATTTGTTATTTCTTATATAAGAATTATGACTTTACACTATCCTATCAGTATGCTAATACCATACTTGTTAGCTTCTTCTATGTTTATTGTTACTTTTGTGATAGACTATAAATTTAAAATTATTCCGAATAAGATTACTTATGCTGTTATTATAATTTCATTATGTGTTGGTACTGTTTTTCCTGAATCTGTCAACAGATTAACTCATTTTTCAGGTTTTCTAAATTCATTTCTTGGCTTTCTGGTATCTTTATGCATATTTTGGGCTATTTCAATTATCGGTAAAATGGTGTATAAACGAGATGCTTTTGGATTGGGAGATGTTAAATTTCTGGCGGCTTTGGGAGCGTGTTTTGGTTTGTTTCCTGCTGTATGGTTTTTCGTTATTATTGTTGCTTCATTCCTTGGTGTTTTATTCGGTATTTTATTAATCGTATTTAAGAAAAAGAAGCTCACACATGAAATTCCATTTGGCCCTTTTCTTTCAGCTGCAGGGTGTGTATGGATTATTTATGGACCTGAAATAACTGTATATTATTTCAAATTAAATTATATTCTTATTCATTATATTTAGCTTCATGAGTAATTGTAACTTTTCTATATTATGATATAATTTTTAATGGTATTTTTTATTAAAATTATTTTGATTTTGTGCGTAATATGTTAAAATTTAAACTAAGAAGAGTGCGTCTGATTTTTGCTTATATTATAGGTGTATCAGTGATATTGATTTTACTGATATGTCTACTTGGGGTAATTTCTACGAGATCATTAGTTTCTCTCGGACATTATGCAGAATCAACCAATAGAAATAATATAAAGCAGGAAACATATACATTAATTTTTGAAAATACTGAAGTATTAGGTAAAAACTTTAGTTCCATGTTTTCAAGTGCTCAGAATTTAGCTTCAATTATGTCGAAACTGTCGACCTATTATCTGTACAATCCAAGCGATTATCATAAGTCAATCAGAAATGAAAGTTCGACTTTAAAATTTGTAAAGGAAAATAGCTATCTTGTAGACCAAAATAAAAAGAATGATACAATTCTTTGTTACTGGGGAGATGCTAAAACAGTTCCTAAAGTGGTTATAAATGAAGCGAGAGCATTAAGCTATAACATAAAATTAATAAGTCTTATTTACAGTACTTACTCAATATATAATCAGGTTTGGATAAATGTATTAAAGGACAAATATTTTATTAAATCTCCTGCTAATCTTTCAGAGACACAATCTACACCTAAATCTTTGTTTAATATATATTTTACAAAAGAGTACAATAAATATCGTTCTTATTATGCAAGAAATCCCGATCTCAAAAATGAAGCAATATGGACAAAACCTAAATCTGTAATTTTTGGGAAAAATAAAATTATTTCTGTACAGTATCCTATTTTTGGAAGAATGGGAACTTTTCATGGTTTTTCAGGAATCGATATAAATATTGATAATTTATTTAATACTGTTTTAGCTTCTGATTTATCATTTGACAGTAGCAAAGCTACAAGGTCATGGGAACCTTTTTTGCTGATGGGCGATACTACTATTGTTGAATTTCCTAAAAATTTATATAAACCGTTTGGGTTGTCAGATTCCAAAATAAAAAAGAACTATATTAAATATAATTATGATACTAAAATTTTGGATTCTCAAAATAAACTGATTGTAAAATTAGGAGATGAAATAAAACACCGAAGCGATGGTATTATCGAGATAAATATAAATAAGAAAAAATACCTAATAGCTTTTTGTAAAATTGATACAAATAACTGGGTAGTGGGCACTATAGTACCGGCTGATCAGCTATATGATACTATTGCTCAAACGAATTTAAAAACAAATAAAATTATCAGTGAACAGATTACTCAGTTCATAGGTGTATCAGTATTATTTTTATTCGGAGCAATTATTTTATCTGTTGCATTTTTCAAGCATCTTGTACTGTCTCCAATTATTGAATTAAGAAATGTTGTAAAAAAAATAGGAAAAGGGGTATTTAACAGCGAATTCAAAGCAAGAGGGATAACCGAATTGGTTGAGCTGTCAAGAGGGATAAAAGTTCTCGGAAGAGAATTAACGGAATTTACGGAAGACCTAAAAAACGATGCGAAAGAGAGACAGGCTATTGAAACTGAATTAAATATTGCTGCAAAAATACAGAGATCAGTTCTGCCCAAAATAAGATCAAGGTTTCTCAGAAAAGAGTTCGAATTAGATGCTAAGCTGGTTCCTTCCAGAATTGTATCAGGGGACTTTTATGATTTCTTTTATATCAATAAAAATACAATTGTTATAGTACTGGCGGATATTTCTGGTAAAGGTGTTTCTTCAGCATTCTTTATGAATATGGCCAAATCAATAATTAAAAGTCTCTGTCTGAAAGACAGGTATCATAATCCTGGTCGAATCCTAAACAGAGTGAACAGAGAACTGTCAAAAGACAATGAAGCATGCATGTTTTTAACCATGTATTTAGCGTATTACAATATAAAAACAGGAAAATTGACTTATTCAAACGCAGGACATCATGATATTATTAGAACTAATTCAAAAGGCAAAATTTCATTTTTCGGTATACTTGGAGATCCTGCAATTTGCTTGAATCCGACTACCAGTTATAAAGTAGCAGAAAAAAACTTAGATGTTGGAGATACAATAGTATTCTATACTGACGGTATTTCAGAGGCTATGAACCCTCAGCATGAAGATTACGGAGAGGCAAGAGTAGCCGATCTTATCAGTAAAAATTGTAATGAAGAAGCAAAAGACATCAGCGCAGAAGTATTAAAAGATATTATAAAGTTTGAACGAGGTGCAAGATTCGATGATATAACGTTACTTGTCCTGAAAAGAAAGAAATAAAAACTATCTGCTTATTGCTACTATTATAGCAATAAGCAGTTTTACTCAAATTTATAGGTTGAAAACTTCTACAAGTTCTCTCATTTCGTCTTGAGTCATACCCAATGGTTTGAAACCGCTGGCAAGACATTTCATATAAATTTTACAGCCCTTATTTGCTACATCTATAAAGTCAAAAGCTTCTAATGTATCAACGCCTGTGGCAATTGCTCCATGTTTTGACCATATTGCGACATCTCTTTTTCTTAATGCTGCAACTGTTAGATCTGCCAGTTCATCTGATCCTGGGAGAGCATATTTACATAAAGCGACTCCTCTTGGAACGAATGCTCTTACTTCAGGGAGCATTGACCAGATTGCGCTGTTAAATACGTCTTCATTTTTGGTTAACTGTGGATGATGAGACATACAGATAGTTTCTATAGGATGTGTATGTACAACTGCTCTGTGGTTGCTGTTTGTTTTTAATTTATCCAAATGAATTTTAACATGAGAAATGAGTTCACTTGTTGGTCTCAGATAATTATTATCTTCTTCACCCCATATAATGTAATACCCTGTAGCATTTTCATTAAATTTAATAATACATGAAACCATGTCAGGTTTGATTAATTCACGCAGTCTTTTTCCTGTTCCAGTTACAAAGAAAAACATATTTGCAGCTTCTTCAGGATACATAGGCGTTTCTATAAATTTTTTATCTCTTATGTCAATTTCAATTCCTATAAAATATTCTGTAAGGTTTATAGAAATATTTCCACCGTTTCTCTCAGCCCATTCTCTTTCCCATAAATAATTAGCTGTTTCTGTAGTTTTTTCTATTTCATTTAATATGTTTTGATTTAGTTCAATCTGCTTCATAATCAAATACCTTGTAAATAATTAAGTTAAATATATAGAATATAGCTTAGTTCAATATTTTAACTAATAAAAAACTTTATAGATTATTACTTTTATTTAATTGGTTTTTTATATCTGTAATGTATTTTCTTTTTATGAAGAATAACTTTAGATAACTTAATGAAAGGATCAATGACATGAAAAAAGCAAGTGCAAGACACATTTTAGTCGGTTCAGAAGAGATATGCCAGGAATTAAAATCTGATATTGAAAACGGAGCAGATTTTGCTGTTGTAGCCAAAGAATATTCAGAATGTCCATCAGGAAATAAAGGCGGTGATCTTGGTGAATTTTATCCGGGTCAAATGGTAAAAGAGTTTGATCAGGTAGTATTCTCTGAAGAAGTCGGTAAAGTTCATGGTCCTGTAAAAACTCAATTTGGTTATCATCTGATAGAAATTACTGAAAGAACAGATGCTTAATCGATAATTTTGGATGTTTTATTTAAAATTTTGATTTTGTAAATTAAATTTTAAAGACATATTCAACAAAAACATATAATTGTAATTCGCATTCGGTGCGGTATTTATAAATAACTTTTATCAAAAATATTAAATTTATTATGGAAAACGTTGTTATTATCGGTACAGGACCTGCAGGGTATACTGCTGCAATCTATTGTGCCAGAGCAGATCTAAAGCCTATAATAGTCTCAGGACAGCTTCCAGGAGGTCTGCTAACACAGACTACTGATATTGAAAATTTTCCAGGTTTTCCTGAAGCAGTTAATGGTTTTGAGTTAATGGATAAAATGCAGAAACAGGCTGAATCTTTTGGGACAATATTAAAATACGATAGTGTTGAATCTGTCGATTTTAAAAATGGAGGCCCTCAGATCCTAAAGCTTGAAAGCGGGGAAGAAATCACTGCGAAAGCAGTTATTATTGCAACAGGTTCCAGCCCGAGATGGATGGGATTGGAGTCTGAAAAAAGGCTTCAAACTAAAGGTGTTAGTGCTTGCGCCACCTGCGACGGTGCATTTTACAGAGATGTACCTGTGGTAGTTGTTGGTGGAGGTGACTCAGCAATGGAAGAAGCAGTGTTCCTCACAAAATTTGCTAGCAAAGTTACAGTCATACATCGTAGAGATGAACTGAGAGCTTCAAAAATTATGGCAGCACGTGCCTTGGCAAATAAAAAAATTGAATTTGCCTGGAGCAGTACTGTTGTAGATGTTTTAGGTGAAGATAAAGTAGAGGGAGTTAAAATAAAGAATGTTAAAAGCGGGGAAGAATCAGTTATTAAATGTGATGGTTATTTTGCTGCCTTAGGACATGTTCCAAACACTGAAGTTTTTACTTCATCTATTAAAACTGATGATAAAGGTTTCATTATTTTAAATGGACAGAGCGCTTATACTGATATTGAAGGAGTATTTGCCGCAGGAGATTGTGCTGACAATACTTACAAGCAGGCTATCAGTGCTGCCGGTATGGGATGTAGAGCTGCAATTGATGCAGAGCGTTGGCTTGAAGGCCTTTCCTAATTTTCAGGCTTCAGAGTTTAAATTTTTAGATATGATGTTGGATCCTATTAATTTAAAAGCTGAAGCTGTTGAAAACTTTTATGAGTTTGTTTAATGAAAAGAGCTGTTTGTTTATTATTAGTTTTTGCATTTGGAATTATTTTTGACTTCGGTCATAATTATGCATTTCTAATTAGATATATTTTAATGATTCAGCTTTTATTCGCCTTTATCAATTTATCCCGTTTTAAAATTCATGAATATAAGCAGCATGTTTATGCGCTTATTTTTATGGTAATGCTTTCAGTAGTTTTATTCTTTCCAATTAATCTTTTTAATCATAATTTAGCAGTAGTTGCTTTTATTATTGCTATCTCGCCTACTGCTATAGCAACCACAGTAATTGCAAATTTACTGGATAGGGATATTACATATGTTGCAAGCTTTGTAGTATTATCTAATTTATTTGTAGCTTTCCTATTACCATTAATTTTGCCTGTTTTAGATCATTCTGATTTTAATATCGCGAACTTTATGGCAATTTTAATATCTACATTAAGTGTAATATTTATTCCTTTTGTATTAGCTTTTATGTTAAAATTTGTATTGAGAGATAGAGTTAAAAAATATGTTGGTAAACTCAAAAGCATCCAATTTTATCTTTGGTTGCTTTTAATGTATTTGGCAATTTCAAAAGCGTCATATTTCATAAAAACAAATAAAAATTTGTATAGTGAAATTATAGGTATTTCTATTTTAACAGCAGTTATATGCTGCATAAATTATATAGTGGGTAGGAAGCTTGGCAGCAAAAAATTTAGATTGGAATCTTCTATAGTTTTGGGACAAAAGAATACTGCTTTTATGATTTGGTTTTCTTTAACTTTTTTAAACCCTTTAGTTGCTTTAGGACCGACATGTTATGTCCTGTTTCAAAATATATATAATTCTTATCTTTTAAGTAGGCATAGAAATTTAAAATAGGATTAAATTTTCTAATTGCCGTATCAAATATTGATTCTTGCAGAAAAAGTTATATCATTTTAGAAATAGCATTTTCTTAATTTAATATTTTATTCAAACAATATCTTCTTATGAATTATAAAATAATAAAGTACACTGCATTCTGCTGTTTATTTGTTCTTTTCACTTTCAATTTAAATGCTAAAAATATCCGCTCGGCTAAACGTTTTGGCAGAACATATGTTTACTTGCGTGATGTTGCAAAGTATTATGGTATGTCGATTTCAATATTCAGAAAATATGCACTCCTTAAAAGCAGGTATTCTAATTTAGAATTTAATTATGATTCAAGAACTGGTAATATTAACCGAGTTAAAGTTAATTTTTCATTTGCTCCTATTTATAATAATGGCAACCCTTTGATCAGCCGAACAGATTTTTTGTTATTGATAAATCCTATTCTAAATTCAAAATCATTAAAAAGATCCAGAATCAAAACTATTGTTATTGATCCTGGACATGGAGGAAAAGACAATGGCGCTGAAGGAAATGGAGCTAGAGAGAAAAGCATAACTTTATCAATAGCCAGAAAACTTGCTAAAATATTATCTGCAAAAGGGTATAAAATTATTATGACAAGAAATAGGGATGTTTTTTTACAGATTAAAGACAGACCTAAGGTTAATGATAGATTTGGCGGTGATTTGTTTATATCTATACATTGTAATGCTGCCACTCCAAGTGCCAGCGGAATTGAAACCTTTATATTGGCCCCTGCAGGCGCTTCTTCTACGCATAGTTCTAAAAAAGTTTCGTCATCTGAAAACGGAAACAGTAATGATAAATATAATGCATTATTAGGATATGAAATACAGAAAAGTTTACTGAGAACAGGTAGGAAAGATAGAGGCCTCAAACATGCTAGATTTGCTGTTTTGAAGTATTCACATAAACCTGCAGTGTTGATTGAAACCGGATTTTTGTCGAATTCTTATGAAGGTAAACTGTTGACACAAACGAAATATCAGAATTTACTGGCACAATTGATAACGAACGGTATCCTGAAATATATTCGTGCTGTCAAGTAAAGATAAAAATACTGAATATTTTATGTCTGATTAATATTTAGCTATTAGTATGCAATAATTTTAATCCTTATTTATTAAGTACACCCTATTCAACTTCTTCTTGTCAAATAATTATTCTATAAAATATTTTTACTAAATTTGTATTCAATGCTGGAAAATGGTACTGATATATTATAGCAGATGTAAGCAAATCAAAAATTGTTATATCAAAATAAGGAGATTTTCTAAGAAGAAAGAGTCAAAGCAAATCAATAAAAATAAAATGAGGTGGTATTGTGGGAATTTTAGCAATTTTAATATGCGGTATTGTTGCCATTATTTATAGCATTTTTTGTTGTAAATGGATTTTAAAACAGCCTGATGGAAATGAAAAAATGAGAAGTATTGCTACTGCAATACAACAGGGTGCTAAAGCATTTCTCAACCGACAATATGCCGCGATTACAGTTGTTGGTATAATTGTATTTTTTATTCTTGGTTTTGCTCCTCATTTAGGTTGGACTACTGCATTTGCGTTTTTAGTCGGCGCTGTTTTATCCGGAGCTGCGGGATACATAGGAATGAATATATCTGTAAGAGCAAATGTGAGGACTACAGAGGCAGCACATTCTTCTTTGGAAAAGGCTATAAAAGTTGCTCTTCAGGGTGGCGCAGTAACAGGGATGCTAGTTTTGGGCCTTGGCCTGTTAGGGATAACATGTTTCTATATTTTTCTTCTTGGCGGATTTAGTGTGCCGGTTAATGTAAATCTTGATATGCTTATCAGGCCGTTGATAGGGTTGGCTTTTGGTGGTTCTCTTATCTCTATTTTTGCCCGTCTAGGCGGTGGTATTTTTACTAAAGGTGCAGATGTCGGAGCTGATTTAGTGGGGAAAATTGAATCCGGTATTCCTGAAGATGATCCTAGGAATCCAGCTGTAATAGCAGACAATGTCGGTGACAATGTCGGTGACTGTGCAGGCATGGCGGCTGATTTATTTGAAACTTATGCTGTAACCATAGTTGCTACAATGCTATTGGCTGTAATAACATTTAAATCATCAGGTAGTGCTATACTCTATCCTTTAGCTTTAAGTGCCGTTGCGATAATTGCATCTTTAATTGGTTTTAGTTTTATAAGAACTAAATCTGCAAAAAAAGTTATGAGATCTCTATACAGAGGATTGATTATAACAGAAGTTATCTCAGCAATTATATTCTTTCCTGTAACTAAATGGATGTTTAATATGCCCGGAGTAAATTATCTCAATATTTACTTTAGTGCTCTTGTGGGTTTAGTTTTAACTTTTTTGATAATGGTTATTACAGATTTTTATACTGCTGCAGAGCATAGGCCTGTAAAAAAAATAGCTCAGGCTTCAACAACAGGACATGCAACTAATATTATTTCTGGGCTGGCTACTTCTCTAAGAGCTACTTATTTACCTGTTTTAGCAGTATGTGCAAGTATTTATGTCGCCTATATGTTATGTGGACTTTTTGGTATTGCTGTTGCAGTTACAGCGATGCTATCAATGTCAGGATTTATAGTTACTTTAGACTCTTTTGGTCCGATAACAGATAATGCAGGTGGTATCGCGGAAATGTCCGAATCTCCTGAAGAGGTCCGTAATATTACTGATGCTTTAGATGCTGTTGGAAATACAACTAAGGCATTAACAAAAGGTTATGCTATTTGTTCTGCAGGTTTGGCAGCACTTGTTCTGTTTGCAGATTATACACACCAGTTAAAAATTATTCATAATATGGTTTTGCATTTTGATCTGACTAACCCTCTAGTAATCATAGGGTTGTTGATTGGCGGATTAATTCCATATCTGTTTGGAGCTATGGCAATGGAAGCTGTAGGCAAAGCTTCAGGAGCTATTATTTTAGAAGTCAGAAGGCAATTTAAAGCTGATAAAGGTATAATGACAGGTGAATCCAAACCTGATTATTCTAAAGCTGTAGGACTATTGACAAAAGCAGCAATTAAACAGATGATTATTCCTTCTTTATTGCCGATCATTATACCTATTCTTGTCGGTTATATTTTGGGGCCTATTGCCCTTGGCGGTGTTCTTCTTGGGACTATAATAACTGGATTGTTCCTAGCTATATCAATGACTACAGGGGGGGGAGCATGGGATAACGCAAAGAAATATATTGAGGATGGTAATTTGGGTGGTAAAGGCAGTGAAGCTCATAAAGCTGCAGTCACAGGGGATACTGTCGGAGATCCATATAAGGATACTGCAGGCCCAGCAATTAACCCATTGATAAAAATTGTTAATATTGTAGCTATTTTATTAATTGCTGTCTTATAATATTTGATAGATTTCCAAAACATACTATTTGTAATAGTTTAAGTTTTATATCTTTATTGTTTTGGAGATCTTATTTTGAAAGATATTATAATAAAAGGAGCACGACAGCATAATTTAAAAGGAATAGATGTTACTATTCCTAGAAACTCCTTTGTTGTTATAACAGGTTTAAGCGGATCAGGTAAATCTTCTCTCGCTTTTGATACACTGTACGCTGAAGGGCAGAGAAGATACGTAGAAAGTCTTTCTACTTATGCAAGACAGTTTCTTGATCAGATGCAGAAACCTGATGTGGAACACATTGAAGGTTTATCTCCTGCAATTGCTATTGAACAGCGTTCTTCAGGCGTTAATCCCCGCTCTACTGTTGCTACAACAACAGAAATATATGACTATTTAAGAGTTTTATACTCAAGAGTGGGTAAACCGCATTGTCCTAAGTGTGGTAAGCCTGTTCATGCTCAAAGTGCACAGGCTGTATGCGAAAAAATATTAAAATTACCTGCTGATAGAAAACTGATTGTTCTTGCTCCTTATATTATCGGAAGAAAGGGCGAACATAAAGAGGTTTTGGAAAAACTAAGAAAAGATGGTTTTGTCAGGGCTCGGATTGATGGTAAAATTATTGATTTGGATTCTGAAATATCCCTAGAAAAGAATATAAAGCATACGATTGAAGCTGTAATTGACAGATTGAAAACCGGAAAACTTGAAACTTCAAGAATTACTGATTCTGTTGAATTAGCTTTGAGATGCGGAGATGGCTTATTAACTATACTTTACGAAAGTAATTCTCCGGATAAGAAATGGGAGGAAGAACAGATCAGTGAGCATTTGGCCTGTTTAAAATGCTCTATCAGTTTTGGGAAACTGGAGCCACGTAATTTTTCATTTAACAGCCCGTACGGAGCGTGTTCTTCATGCAATGGCCTTGGTACAAAACTTGTTATAAAACCTGAAAGAATTATCGTTGATGAAAATCTGTCTATAAAAAAAGGTGCTATACCTATCTGGAGAAGAGGGCCGAGAAGATTGATAATTTACTATAATCATCTTTTAAGACGCATGGCAGAACATTTGGATTTTCCGGATCTTATTAAAACTCCTATCAAAGATATGCCTGATAGTATCAGAAGCATATTATTTTATGGTACAGGTGAAGAGATAGTAAACTTTGATTACTGGCATAGAGGAAAACAACACAAACTTAGAAAACCTTTTGAAGGGATAGTTCATAATCTTGAAAGAAGATATGTTGAAACAGAGAGTGACTCTGTAAGGTCAAGATTGAGAGACTGTATGGTTAAAGAACTTTGTCCTAAATGTAAAGGCGCAAGATTAAAACCTTCAAGCTTAGCTGTAACTGTCGGTGCCAAGCCTATTCATAAATTTAATGAGTTAAGTGTAAAAAATGCTCTTAAATTTGTTTCAAATATTAAATTGTCAGAAGAAGATTCAATAATTGCTTCAGAAATTTTAAATGAAATTAAAGCAAGGCTTGGTTTTTTAAGTAACGTTGGGCTTACTTATTTATCACTGGATAGAGAGAGTTCAACACTTTCGGGAGGTGAAGCACAGCGTATAAGGTTGGCTACTCAGCTTGGCAGCGGCCTAGTTGGCGTAATATATATTTTAGATGAACCAAGTATTGGACTTCATCAGAGAGATAATGACAGACTGCTGGAAACTTTAATTAATTTAAGAGATACAGGAAATACTGTTGTAGTTGTAGAGCATGATTTAGATACAATTAAAAAAGCAGATCACATTATTGATTTAGGACCAGGGGCGGGGAGACTTGGAGGTAACTTAATTTATAGTGGACCTCCTAAAAAAATTACAAATGTAAAAAATTCTTTAACAGCCGAATACATTACCGAAAAGCGTGAAATTAAAATTCCAGAAAATAGATTTAATGGCAATGGTAAAAATATTAAAATTATTGGAGCAGAACAGAATAATCTTAAAAATATAGATGTAGAATTTCCATTGGGGAAATTTATTTGCGTGACTGGTGTTTCAGGATCAGGCAAAAGCAGTTTAATTAATGATATTTTACGCATTGCTGTTAACAGATATTTTAATATAGGCAGAGAACAACCTGGTAAACATAAAGAAATTACAGGAATTGAAACGTTAGGTAAATCGATTGTTATTGATCAAACTCCCATAGGCAGAACGCCTAGATCTAATCCGGCTACATATACTGATGCGTTTACTTTGATAAGACAGTTATATTCCAAACTGCCTGAATCAAGAATGCGCGGTTATAAACCAGGACGATTTTCATTTAATGTTAAAGGCGGGCGCTGTGAAGAGTGTAAAGGTGACGGTATTAAAAAAATAGAAATGCTTTTTCTACCTGATGTTTATGTACAGTGTTCTGTATGTAAAGGGAGAAGATTTAATAATGAAACACTTAATGTTTTGTACAAAGGTAAAAGTATTGCTGATGTACTGGATATGACAGTCAATGAAGCGACTGAATTTTTTGATGCTATTCCAAACTTGTATAGAAAATTAAAAACTTTAGTTGATGTTGGTTTAGGTTATATCCATTTAGGACAGCCAGCAACAACACTTTCAGGTGGAGAAGCTCAAAGGGTAAAGCTTGCTACAGAGCTTGCTAAAAGACAACAGGGACATACTCTTTATATCTTAGATGAACCTACAACCGGACTTCATATTGCTGATGTAGAAAAACTGCTTGCTGTACTTTTGAAATTAAGAGATCAGGATAATACAATTCTTGTGATTGAACATAATCTAGATGTTATTAAAGTTGCTGATCATATTATTGACCTTGGTCCTGAAGGTGGAGATAAAGGTGGCAAACTAATCGCGCAGGGAACTCCTGAAGAAGTTGCTAAAGTTAAAAAATCCTATACTGGGCAATACTTGAAGAGTATTTTTAAATAGGTTTAGATTTGGAATTTTCATGAAAAAGAATTTAGATGTTTTTATAGGTTCGTATACTCAAAAAGAAGCACACGTTAATGGAACCGGTAAAGGTATATATTGGTTTAAGTTAGATACAGATTCTTTTAACGTTAAGGAAGAACATTACTTTGATGGTATTATTAATCCCAGTTATCTGTATGTAGATTCAGATAAAAAATTATTATACAGCGTTGAGGAAACATCAGAAAATGGAATGGTTCACTCATTTAGGATTGATAATAATAATATGAAATTAAATCATCTGTCATCAAGATCGACTGATGGAGCAAGTCCTTGCCATTTAAGTTTTGATAATAAGCATAAACTGTTAATGGTTGCAAATTATTCAGGTGGCAATATAAAACTGTTTCCTGTAAATGATAATGGAATTATACTTGAGAGCATTTATGAGTATAAATATACAGGCAATAGCATAAATAAAGAAAGACAAAATGAATCTCATCCTCATTCTATAATATCTGTTCCTGACAACAAACATTTTCTCGTTCAAGACTTAGGAACTGATAAAATATGGATACATGATTTTGATAAGTTAGAAAATAATTCAGAATTAAAATCAATTAATATACATCCAGGAAGCGGCCCTAGGCATTTAGCTTTTAATCGTAAATTATCTGTATGCTATCTAATTAATGAACTTAATGCTAATATCAATGTAATTTCATTTAATAATCATTTTGATAATATCAATGTGATACAGACCTTACCTTCTTTGAATCCTGATATTGCAGTAAATAGAAAATTATCTGCAGCAATTCATTTACACCCAAACGGTAAATATTTGTACGTATCAAATAGAGGAAGTGATACTATTTCAATTTTTTATGTTAATAATAAAAATGGTAAATTAACTTTTGTAGATATGGTTAGTGTTGATGGTAAAGAACCAAGAGATTTTAATATTTCACCTGATGGTCAATTGTTAATTTGTGCAAATCAAAATTCTAATGATATCACTATCTTTAACGTAAATTCAGAAACTGGATTGTTGAAATATACTAAAAAGAGAATAAAGATTAATAGTCCTACTTTTGTCCATATAAATTAAAAATATTGAATAATCTTATGAAACCAATACATTCAAATAGAAAAATTAGAGAGAGTCAGAATAAAATTTCGTTTATTACAAAAGATTCAACAAAAAAATTTCATTTGTTCAGTCTGAAAATAGTCATAATTACCGTTAAATTTATTTTTAGAATTTGTGGCGTCATGAAAATAATGCGACGCGAAGCATATGATTTACAATTAGCAGAACATACATTGTTTTTTCAAAATTTACCTCAGAAATTTAACGATTTGAAAATACTTTTCCTATCTGATATTCATATTGATCTTGTTGATAATATAAAAGGTAAGCTTTTGAAAACTGTAAATGAATCTGAATTTGATATCTGTATACTGGGAGGAGATTATGTTTATAAACATAAAAAGATTAGTTCAGGTGATATTAGAGAATTTTATAGAAAATTAATTGAAATTATACAGAATAAGAGCAGAAAGATTTATGGAATACTCGGTAATCATGATAGATATGAAAGTGGAGTTTTTTTGGAATCTCTGGGAGTTAAAATTCTAGTTAATGAATCAGTTAAAATTGAAAAAGACAATGAATTTATTTATATTTCAGGTATTGATGATCCATGTTATTTCGGAGCACATGATTTTGATTTATGTGAAAAAGATATAATTGACAGTGATTGTTTTAAAATACTTATTTCCCATAGTCCAGGAACTTATAAAGATGCAGATAAACTCAATTATTCTTTAAGTTTGAACGGGCATACTCATGGAGGTCAAATTTGCCTTCCCGGGGGAAATATGATTTTTTCAAATACCAGTGCTCCCAATAAACTTGCTAAAGGTTGTTGGAAATACAATAATCTTCAGGGATATACATCAAACGGTATAGGCTGCAGCGGTTTTGCTGGAAGGTTGTATTGTAAACCCGAAGTAGTGATATTAAAACTGAAATGCGCAAATTAGAAATTATATGCTCTAAACTCATAATTTCTAATTTTAGAGAATATCAGTGAAGTATTCCTTTGAGATGGAAGAGTCCTATTATTCCTTTTGCAATGATATCTACTGCTATTGAAAGCAAGATAATACCTACAAATATTTTTATAATTCTTAATCCGTTAATTCCTATTATTTTCATAAAAAATTCACTGTAATAGAAAAAAAGGAATAAGACAAGTGTTGCTGTCAATGAAGCTATTGTTAAAACAATTTTACTTTCAAGATCATTTCCGTATAGCTGAAGGCACATCATAACCTGAAGTATTGATGCCGGTCCACTTACTATTGGAAAAGCAAGTGGAACAATGGCTATATCATCATCGAGTGGAGATTCATCATCGGACATAGGCTTAGTAATTTTAGGTCGAACCATTGGTAAACAGCCTATAAAAAGTAGAATGCCGCCGGTAATTTCAAAAGCAGGCAGTGTGACACCAAAGAAATTTAAAACACCTGTTCCCAGCCAAGTTACAGTTATAAGTATTATTGCAATTGTTATACTCGTTTTTATACTGATGTGCTTTCTTTCAGCTAAAGAGTAGTTTGCTGTTGTACCTAAAAAAATTGCCAGCATGCCCAATGGATTCATTATTGTTAAAAGAAGAGCTAAAGAACCAAGATATATGTGCAGCCATGAACCTGATAGTAAATCGAAAACATGTGATGTCATTGATTTTATCCCTATATTTACATGAGTTTTAGACCCGGTAGATCCTGGCTGTCTACAATACCTACAACTTTGTTATCTCTATCAATGACGACAATATCATCTACTCTTCTTTCTTCAATCAGTTTGAGAACATTGACTGCCATTTGATCTGAGAATACTGTTACAGGTCCAACTGTCATATATTTATCTACAGATTCATCAAGCATTGTTAAATCTTTAAGATGCCGTCTCAAGTCGCCGTCAGTAAAGACGCCTAGTAATTTATCATTTTTGTCAACTACAATAGCAGAACCACTTTTCGCTTTAGTCATTTTAAGAATTGTGTCTTTTACTGTTGCATACGGAGGGATTTTAACCAGCCTGTCAGTATTTTCATTTCTCATGATATCGGTAATTTTTAAAGTTACCGATCTTCCGATGGCCCCGCCAGGGTGAATTCTGCCGTAATCTTCTTTCGTAAACCCTCTGGTTTCAAGCAATACCATTGCTAAAGCATCTCCCAACACAAGTTGAGCCGTCGTTGATGTAGTAGGGGCTAAGTTGAAAGGGCATGCCTCTTTTTCAATCGGAATTGCTATAACAATGTCAGACCATTTAGCCAGCTTTGATTTAGAGTTTCCTGTTATTGATGCAATAGGAACATTAAGCCTTTTTGCTGAGGGTAAAATAGTTAAAAGTTCCTCTGTTTCACCACTGTAGCTTAACGTCAGTAGTAGATCTTTATTCTGCAAAATACCCAAATCTCCATGCATAGCTTCCACAGGATGCATAAAGGTCGCATGAGAGCCTGTACTTGCCAGTGTCGCCGCAATTTTATAACCGATATGCCCGCTTTTTCCAATACCGCTTAATACTATTTTACCGCCGTTATCTAAAACTTTTGCACACTCAGTTACCAGTTTTTCAAAAGAATCATCAATAAGATTCTTTATTTTATTAAGTCCTTTAATTTCTAAATCAAAAATATCTTTAGCCTGATCAATAACTTTACTCATAAAAATTACCGTTTTTCTGTTATAACATAAGTTCAATAATAGTATAGATATTTTAACCATTTATTCATGAAATTACTAATAAAATATAGTATAATAAATGTATTACTTTTATACCTTTTGAAAACTTATTTTTTTAAACTAAATTATTTCTTTTATGTAAATTAGTTTTTCAATATATTTAATTACAGAAAGTAATATTAATATGAAGGTTATTCTTAGAGGACCTTATAAAGACGATATTGTACCTTTACTCTTAAAACATAAGATAACTGTTGTTGATGAAAATCCTGAACTTGTTATCGCATACGGCGGAGACGGTACACTATTAGGCGCGGATAGAGAATTTCCAACTATTCCCAAACTTGCCTTAAGAGATACAAGAGCAGCAAAATTATGCGGTCATCATTCCCATGATAAGATTCTTAATGCTATGTTTTCAGGAGAATTACAGAAATCTGAAATTATAAGGCTGCTGGGTAAATTCCAGGGAAAAGAAGTTTTAGCAGTTAATGATATTTTTATTCATAATTATCATAGAGTCAGTGCTATAAGATACAGAGTTTACATTAATGGTAAAGTTTATTTAAATGAAGTTGCAAGTGATGCATTCGGTATTGCTACACCGCACGGCAGCACTGCATATTACAGAAGTATTACACACTGTATTTTTACAATAGGAATTGGTTTAGCTTTCAGTAACTCTAGAGAAAATGTAAATCATATCGTACTTCCTGATGATGTTGTTATCAAAGTAGAGATACTCAGAGGACCGGCATTGATGATGGCTGATAATTCTCCGGATTCTTTTATTCTTAACGCTGGTGACTGCATAGAAATAGATAAATTCTCAAAAACAGCTGAAGTTTACGGGCTTGAAGCCTTTATGTGTTCTGACTGTAGAAAATTAAGACATATGAAGCTATAAATTTTATTTCTTCTGTGCAGAAAAAAGTATTGTTGCTTTTCGTAAAGAAGTACTTTCCTAATTTATCTGCATCATTATGTTATCTCATAAATTTAATCGCGAAAAAATGAAGAAATACATTGATAAGATAAACAAAGCAAAAGGAAAGGTTTAAAATATTTTAAAATTCATCCCAGCGTTCAGCAATATGAAAAAAGCAGATTATATTAATAGTTAATCTCTGATTAATTTAAAAAACTTAAATAATCTTGGAAATAAGTAAATATAAATATACTTTTATTTAAACAACTAATAATATGATATTTGAAGGTAATATATGGATAATTATTCTGATGCTCTTAAGAAATTATACAGTCTGCAGGATGTAGGCATTAAACTTGGTTTGGACAATATTAAAAAATTATTATTAAATATTAACAATCCAGATAAAAATTTAAAATTTATTCATGTTGCTGGGACTAATGGAAAAGGTTCAGTCTGTGCAATAGTTGCTAAAGCTTTGGAAAATGTAGGTTTTAAAGTAGGCTTTTACAGTTCTCCTCATCTTGTTTCGCTGCGTGAACGCTTGAGAATTAATGGAAAAGGAATCAGCAGGGATAAGCTGGCTGGATTGATTAATGATATTTGGCCTACAGTTGACAGGATGTACAATGAAGACAGTAAACTAACTTTTTTTGAAGTTACAGTGGCAATGGCTGCGAGTTATTTTGAACAGGAAAAATGTGATTTTGTTGTATGGGAAACTGGTTTAGGCGGTAGACTGGACAGTACAACTGCTGTAGATCCTATTGTCACAGCAATCAGCAGTATTGGTTTAGACCATCAGGCATACCTTGGTGATACATTAGAGAAAATAGCTTACGAAAAAGCCGGTATTATAAAAAAAGATATACCGATGTTTACAAGTAAGATACCTGAAGGTCCATTAGAGGTTATACAAAAAGTGGCTGAGGAAAGAAATGCTCCATTTTATCCGTTTAATGAAAAATCTATTACTTTTACTAAAAATATTGGTTCAAGCTTAAATAACTGGGGATTCTATGTAAATGAAACATCTGATATTAAAGATAAAGAAACTTGTTTTATTTTACCATTGCCAGGATTTGCTCAACCAATGAATATGACTTTAGCTTACTCTATTCTTAAATATTTATCCAAAGTATATTCGTTTGATTTATATTCTTCCTTAAAAGGTATAGAAAATCTAAAATGGCATGGAAGAATCCAGCTTTTACCTGATGGTAAAATTCTTGACGGAGCACATAATCCTCAGGGTATTGAAATATTAGTGTCCAGTTTGAAACAGTCATACCCTAATACAAAATTCAAAATTATTTTTGGTTGCTTGGAAGAACGAAATCCTAAAAAAGTGATTAAGATGCTGTCTGAAATAGCTGAGGAATTTATATTTGTTCCAATTAATTCATCAAGAAAATGTTTTGATCCTGATGATATGCTGAAACTATTAAAAACTTTACAGAATTTTAAAATAAAATCTGAAGTTGCCAATTCATTAAAAAGTGCATTATCAATGATTAATAATGAGAAAACACTTATTACAGGTTCTTTATATCTGGCAGGTGAGACTCTTATGGAGTATTATAGTGATGATGAGGTAATTAATATTTAATAAATTAGGATAAGTAATGAAGCGATATTTTATTTTTATCAGTTGTCTATTAGGGCTGTCGCTGATTGTAAATGCTGCAGACAGTGGTAATCAGAAAGATAACTTTGATCCTGTCAAATCTATTGTTAAGCAAGGGAGTAAAGTTGCCGAAAAAAATACAATTAAACAGCAAAATCAGATTAATCCTGATGATGATTTTAAAAAGCAGATTATTAACCTGGAAAATCAGAGAAGAGAAGTTTCATTACAGATTTACGAACTCAGGATTAAGTTAATTCAGAATGATCCAGATCTTAAAATTTTACATAAAACTATAGTAGACTTACACGAAAAAATGGCCAAGCAGCTGAATGGTAATTCTAAGATGGAAATTCTCTTAGCTAAGGCAAAAAAAGTAGACGGTGAAATGACTGAGTTAATTACCGCTAAAGCAAAGGAAATGAATAAAAAGAAATGAAATCTATATTAGTTACAGGCGGAGCCGGTTTTATCGGAGTCAATTTTGTAAAAATGATACTAGATGAAACTGATGTTGAACAGGTTGTTAATCTTGATGCATTAACATATGCAGGTAATCTTGAAAGTTTAAAAGATTGTTTAAATGATCCAAGGCATATTTTTGTACACGGAGACATTAATGATACAAAACTGGTAACTGAAACAGTTCAGAAATATAATATTAAAGGTGTTATTAATTTCGCAGCTGAATCTCACGTTGATCGTTCAATTACGAATCCTAATATTTTTGTAGAGTCAAATGTAATGGGGACACTTAATTTGTTGAGAATATCTAAGGATAACGGAATAAAGAGATTTCTTCAGGTATCTACAGATGAAGTTTACGGTTCACTAGGTGATAAAGGAATGTTTACCGAAGAAAGCAATCTACAGCCAAACTCTCCATACAGTGCAAGTAAAACATCTGCAGATCATTTTGTCAGAGCTTACCAGCATACTTTTGGGTTAGATACTGTTATTACCCGCTGTTCAAACAATTACGGACAATATCAGTTCCCTGAAAAAATGATACCTCTTTGTATTAACAATATTAATAATGGTAAGAATATCCCGGTTTATGGCGATGGAATGCAAATTAGAGACTGGTTGTATGTAAAAGATCATTGTTCTGCTATTTGGGAAGTATTTAATAACGGTATGTCAGGTGAAGTTTATAATGTCGGTGGGTGCAATGAAAAGACAAATCTTACACTTGTGAAAACATTGCTGAAAATTTTAGGTAAACCTGAATCACTGATTACTTATGTTAAAGACAGACCCGGGCATGACAGGCGTTATGCTATTGATAACTCTAAAATTATGTCTCAACTTAATTGGAAGCCTTCTGTAACATTTGAAGAAGGGATTGAACTTACAGTCAAATGGTATCTTGACAATAAAGAATGGCTTGACAATGTCACATCAGGCAATTATCAGAAATATTACGAAATAATGTACAACAGCTGATTAGCTATAAAATTTGTATAACCACTTAAACCCTCCTTTTATATGGGAGGGTTTTTCATTCTAATAATTATAATTTTAAAATATAAAATTTAATTATTAACTAAAAAAGAGCCTAAAGCTTACAGAATATCGCAATAAAGCTTAATCATAATATAATTAAGATACCTGGTTGACATGAATTTTATATTAAAACTAGTTTAATTAATTAAATTTATTATTAACTGGAGTTGATTTGTTATGTCGCAAAATAAAATAAAAATAGCAGATAAATTAAGTAAAAAAATTAATCCTTTGATCATGTCAAGATTAATTCTATGCATCGTTATTTTATTAATTGGTTTAGTCCTTTTCATTATATTCTCAGCAATGATGACCAAGCCTTCTGAAGGGGCAACGAGAGACATTCTAAAAACACTTATAACTATACCTGCAAAAACAACAGATTTCATAGTGAAAGTTGATGGTTACGGAACAGCAAAACCATCAAAAACAATGAGAATTAGTTCTCAGGTAAACGGTAGAATCGAGTATATCAACAAAAATCTGAAAGATGGAAATTTAGTTGGAAAAGATGAATTATTAACAAAAATTGACAAATCAGACTATCAGATAATTTTTCAAAAGGCTGAGTCAGATATAAAAGTTTTTGAATCAGAATACGCCATTCAAAAACAGCTTATTGTTGACTACATGCAGATACTGGAAATCATTAAACATAAACTGGACCTTGAGCAGAAAGATTATCTCAGGCAGAAATCTCTATTTCAGAAAAAAGTTGTTTCCTCAAAAATGTATGAGGATTCAGGACAGAAACTAGATGAAGTCAGAAATTCAGTTTTACTAAAAGAAAGTGATATATCAAAAGCCAAACTGCAATTGGATTTAATACAGGCAAATATTGAGAAGGCAAAATTTGAAAGTGCAAAAGCTAAGTTAAGTATTGAAAGAAGTGAAATAAGAAGTCCAATCAATGGCAGAATAAAAAATAAAAACATTAACATTAATGAATATGTTAATGTGGGGCAGGTACTTTTTGATATTGCAGATGACAGCAGTCTTACTATTCCAATTTCACTGACTTCAAGTGAAGCAGCAGAGATAATGGATATTACCCCTGATAAAAGTGTGGCTTACCGACATTGGTTTAGGTATGCAAAAAATACTCCTGTTTTTATTCAATGGACTGAAAAACCCAAAGACTGTAAATGGGAAGGAAAAATATTGAGAGTTGAACAGTTTAATCCTGAAACCAGAACTGTGACAGTAGTTGTAAAAGCTACCAAGTTTGTTGGAAATAAACTTAATAAAATGCCCCTCGTTGACGGCATGTTCTGTAAAGTGACTTTGGCAGGTAAAACGCTTTCAAATGTTATTTTGATTCCATGGTCTGCACTCCAATTGAATAGTAATATTTATATCGTTAATAAGAACGGTATTATTAATGAAACTCCTGTTGAAATAGTAGGTTCAAGTAATGGAGAAGCTGTTATTCATTCAAAATTTATCCAGGGTGATAAAATTGTCGTACAGCAGATATCCAGGGGGATTATTAACGGTATGAAAGTAAATAGTGTTAATGCAGATAAAATTATTAATGAATCTAATTGAGGACCTAAAATCTAAAATAAAAAAGTGATTTAATGATAAAAAGCATCATAGGCACAATTCTTAAAAATCCTGTATTAGCCAATATCTTGATGCTGCTGATCCTAATTAGTGGCTATATTGCTTCTTTTACTATGATGAGGGAGATTTTTCCTAATTTTTCCTTAGGAGTAATAAGCGTGAGCGTTGCTTATCCTGGAGCAGATGCTAAGGAAATAGAAGAAGGGATTTGTCTCAGACTGGAAGATGCACTAGATGGCGTAGAAGGAGTTAAAGATATAACTTTTACTGCAAAAGAGGGAAAAGGTTCAGCTATTATTGAATGCACAAATAATGCAGATTTGGCAAAAGTAAAAGATGAAGTAGAGTCAAGAGTGGATGCTATATCAACTTTTCCTGAAGAATCGGAGAAACCTGTCATTACTGAAGTGAAATTTAGAAGCGAAGTATTATCAATAGCAGTTTGGGGTAAACTGCCTGAGCATCAGCTTAAGGAAATGGCACAGTCAATAAAAGACAGGCTATTATCAGTAAACGGAATTACACAGGTGGATATTTCAGGAATAAGAGATTATGAAATATCGGTTGAAGTTCCTGAAGAAAATCTAAGAAAGTATAAATTAACTTTTGACGATATTGCAAAAAGTATACAGAGCAGTTCGCTGAACCTGCCTGCTGGTTCTATTACCAGCAATTTTGAGGAAATAGGAATAAGAGCTATAGGACGGCGTTATATTGGTAAAGATTATAGTAATATTCCGGTTATTACGGAAAGTGACGGAACAGTAATATTCCTTGGAGATATAGCAAATATTAAAGATACCTATGATGAAGAACAGGAATCAATTGTTCTTTTTAACGGAGAGCCTGCTGTCGTAATTAATGTTTTTAAGACTCAATCAGAAGATTCAATTAAGATAGCTGAAAAGGTAGATAAATTAATAAAAAAAATAACTAAAGAGCTGCCTTCTACTGTTCATCTTACTAAATTTAAAGATTTTTCAAGACTGATAAACGGCCGTTTGAATATGCTTATGAAAAATGGCATTATCGGACTGATACTGGTAATTGGAATATTATGGATGTTCCTTGATCTAAGACTTAGTTTCTGGGTAGCCATGGGGATACCTATATCAATAGCCGGTGGAATGGCAATTATGGCCATCGGAGGTTCTTCCATTAATATGCTGACTATGTTTGGACTGATAATGGTTCTTGGTCTCATTGTGGATGATGCTATTGTGGTGGGAGAATCAATATACACCAGAAGGCAATCTGGCGATAGTGCTGCTGATGCTGCAGTAAATGGAACTTCAGAAGTAGCCCTACCTGTTGTTGCTGCGGTTTTGACAACAATTGTTGCCTTTATACCACTGTTTTTTGTGCCTGGAGTAATAGGAAAATTTATAAGACAGATACCTATACCAGTTGTAGCAGCTTTGAGCGTATCATTGATTGAAGGATTGTTTATTCTTCCTGTTCATTTAAGGCATTTACCAGGAATAGAGAAAAAGCCGGACAAAGTTCATATAAAAATATCTTATCATATCAGATCCCGTGTAATGGGTGGGCTTAATCATTTTATAAATCGAATTTACGGCCCTTTTATGGACAGAATATTTTCTTATAGATACGTTGTTATCTGTATAGCCATATGTGTTCTTTTTGTTATTGCCGGTTTATTCAGAGGCGGAATTATTAAATATGTTTTTATGCCAGAATCAGATGAAGATTTTATTAGAGCCAAAATTGAATTTCCTCCTGGTACTCCGCTATCTTTTACAAGAAGTGTAAGTAAAAGAATTATCAATGCATGGAATAGAGTTGATCAAAGATATTATAAGAAATATGGTAAAAAATTAACTGTTGCAAATTTAACATTAGTCGGCAGCGGAACAGGCTGGAAAGCTGCCCGTGGGCAGGATAACATTTTGGAAGTTGTAATAGAAATGCTTCCATCTGAAGATAGAAATCTTTACTATTTAAAACTAGTTCAGCAATGGAAAAAAGAAACTGGTGATATTCCTGGGGCTATTGCAACTAAGTTTGATGCATTTCATAAAGGTCCAGGAGGTTACCCTATAGAGATAAAACTTTTTGGAGATAATCAGCAGAATTTAACTAAAGCTTCATGGGCTATAGTAGATAAGTTAAACACCATAAACGGCATTTATGATGCTCAATCTGATTATAGATCAGGGATAAAGGAATATATTATCAGAATTAAGCCAAATGCTTATCATTTAGGTATTACACTTAATGATATTGCCAAGCATATCCATGGAGGATTTAACGGAAGCGATGTCATTCGAATACAAAGAGGACGTGATGATGTTAAAGTCAAGGTCAGATATCCTGAGAGATTGAAGGATTCAATTGAATATTTGAAAAAACTTAGAGTGGAGACAGTTTCAGGCGAAAAGATCCCTTTTATGAGTATTGCTTCTGTTGATGTACAGGAAGGTCAGAAAACAATCAACAGGAAAAATCATAAACAGATTGTAGATGTAACTGCTGAAGTTGATGATACAAAAGCCAACAGCAAGGAAATTCTTAATATGATGAATGACTCATTTCTGCCGGCTATAGCAGCTAAATACAATATATCCTATAAGTTTGAGGGTGAAGCAAAGGAAACTAACCAGTCTATGAGTTCTTTATTAATAGGTTTTCCACTTGCTATGTTTGTTATCTATTTTATAATTGCATCAATATTTAAATCTTATATTCAACCTATTGTGATAATGACGACAATTCCATTTGGCCTTATAGGTGCAATAATAGGCCATTTTATATTTGGAATGGCAATAACTATTATGAGTGTTTTTGGGATGGTTGCACTTGCCGGAATAGTAGTAAATGATGCAATTGTTCTCATTGAAGGTATCAATTTGAGATTAGAATCAGGAATGAGTTTTCATGAAGCATTAAGGGAAGGTGGGAAAAGGAGATTTAGAGCTATTCTTCTTACAACTTTGACAACTTTTTTCGGTTTAATGCCAATTATTCTAGAGAAAAGTATTCAGGCGCAGGTAATAATACCTATGGCTATATCTATTGCGTTCGGTGTGCTTTTTGCAACAGTTATAACATTGATTTTTATTCCATGTCTCTTGGCTGTTCTTAATGATATAAGACGATATATATACTATTTATGGTATTTAAAGATGCCGAGTTGTGAGGAAGTTGAACCGAGACATAAATTAAATCTTAATAAAAAATAAATGTATATGAACAGAATATTTTCCAAAAATGATAGAATAATCATCATAATTTTTTCAATATTGTGTATTATTGGTTTTATTCTATTTACTTTAATTGATATTTGCTGGAATATTGGAATTGTGGATCATAAAAATATTTACTACCCTAATATAGAAGGTACTCCTTTGTTAAATCCTTGGGTTATATTGTGGGTTTGTATATTGGTTATTTTATTTTTCCTGATAAAAGGATTTTGGAAAAGCTATAAAATAAAATCAAAAATATCTTATATCTTATATCTTATATCAATATTAATATTGATCTGTTTTTTAGTTCTCGATTTCCCGTGGATAATGTGGAGTATTTCTCCAATGATGTGGATTATACTGGATATTATAGGTATTGGTTTTTTTGCGTCATTCCTAACAATTGTATTAGGAGAAAAGCCCTAGATAATTGTTACTGTTATTTGACAATAAACATTTCTTTAAATAGCTTTTCTGCACTGTCTCCAAAACCAAGGTACTGTGCAATTCTTAATGCAAATTCAAAAGAAACACCTGGACCTTTAGCCGTTATAATGTTGTCATCCTGCTCAACTCGTTTTTCTGTATAATTTGACTTTATAAAAAATTCTTTCACAGAAGGATGTGCAGTATGGTTTTTATTTTGAAGTATTCCTGCTCTGTACAGAGCAATGCTTGCGGCACATATTGCTGCAATCAGTTTGTTCTGTGAATTGGCAACTTTGATCAGATTTATTACCTTGTCATTATCTCTTAGATTTGTAGAGCCAGGCATCCCTCCAGGGAGTATTAACGCTGCTATATTATCAGGAATAACTTCGGCTAAAGTAATATCTGTCTGTAAAACAATATTATGAGAACCTGTGACTGTTTTATTTTCTAATCCTACAGTTATTAGGTTTACTCCCAGTCTTCTTAAAAAATCAACCGGCACTACTGCTTCAACTTCTTCGAATCCTTCTGTCAGTAATAATAGAATATCTTTTTTCATATCCAAAAATTCCCATAAAAGTTAATTTTTATAAAAGAATAACTTTGATTATGGTATATTAATAGTAATTATGCTTTATTTTATGATATTTTTATGAAATATAAGATAGAAAAAATATAAACTGTTTCCGGTTGGGTACAATATAGTGTGTTAAAAATGAAAACATTAATAATTTCTGAACTGTTTTTAAGTATACAGGGAGAATCGACTTATGTAGGCAGGCCGTGTTATTTTATCAGGCTTGCAGGCTGTAATCTTGAGTGCAGTTACTGTGATACAAAATATTCGATTAGTAATACTGATTCTAAAGAATATGAGATATCTGAACTTGTCGAAAAAGCTGTAGAAAGTGGAGTAAAATTTGTTGAAATAACAGGGGGAGAACCTCTGCTTCAAAAAAACGTACAACTTTTATCCGACTTATTATTGAAAGAAAAACTTACTGTTCTAATCGAAACTAATGGTTCAGTGGCAATTTCAGATCTACCTCCCGGTGTTATAAAAATTCTTGATTGCAAGTGCCCGTCATCAGGAATGGATAATGAAATGTTTTTTGAAAATTTTGATTTACTGACAAAAAATGACGAAGTGAAATTTGTCATGAGCAATAAGCAGGATTATGAATATGCTGTAAATATAATAAATTCTTATAAATTGATTACAAAAACTGAAAAAATACTGTTCAGTCCAGTTGCAGGTAAGCTTTCGCCTAAGCTTTTAGCAGAATGGATGGTACGTGATAAAATACCTGCTATTTTGCAACTGCAGCTTCAAAAAATAATATGGACTAATATTGATCGTGGAGTTTGATTTAATTAATAATTATCTTTGATCCAGTTTTTAATATCAATGAATCGATATCTTTCCAAAACTCCAAAAGAAACAAGTTTTTTTATTTTTAGCTTAGCAAATGCAGGGGTGTAAATTCCGCAGAGAAATTTAGTGAGGTTTAAAACAGAAAATTTATTTCCTATTAGTTCTATAAATTCTGAAGAAACCTCGTCAAAGTTATATGATGAAAAGGGTGCTGAATCAAAGCTTTTCAATACTTTTATTTTACCTGAAATACAATACGAACAGTGTCCGCAATTATTCTTTTTGATATCTTCACCAAAATATTTAGCCAGTTTTTTTGAAAGACATGAATCACTTTCAAAGAAATGAATCATATTATTTATTCTGCCAATTTCTATTTTTTCTTTATTTTTAAAAAGGTCAAACATTTTTGCAGATAATAATTTGGTATCAAAATCCTGTCGTTTTAAATCAAATACATCAATTGTTTGTTTAGCACTAAGTTCAATAAATCCCCTTTCATCAAAATATTCCAGAGCAGATATTATTCGTTTTCTATCTGTTTTATATTGCTCAAGTGTTCCTTCAATATCAACATATGTCCAGGTTTTTTTTGAGTGACAGTTATTGAATAGAGTAGTAATAAATTTTTGCCTCTCATTACTGAATGAATTAATAATATTTTCAGATTCCGTATTATATTTAAAACTATAGTTTTCAAAATATGAATATTTTGGAGAAATAATACCTTCCATATCAAGATAGACCAAAAGTGTTTTGAGTGGAAGAATCCTTATGTTAAGATCATTTGATAAAGATTGAGTTTTTATTTCCCATGTAAAGCCTTTGTTCTCTTTTATAAGAGCTATAAGCTGGTTAATAGATTTTTTTTCTGGAGTGTCACCGTAAATAAAATTTTCAAGAATATTTACATTATCAAGATTTGCAAAAGTTTCACAGAATGATTTCCCCCCGTCCCTTCCAGATCTCCCAATTTCCTGACTGTAGTTCTCTATTGATTTAGGCAGATCATAATGTATGATTTTTCTAATATCTTTTTTATCAATTCCCATTCCGAAGGCAATTGTTGCCACAATACACTTGATTTCACCATCCATAAATCTGTTCTGGATATTTTCCCGTTCATTACTTTTCAGTCCGGCATGATAAAAGTGAGCATTAATTTTGTTTTGGTTTAAGAGCTCTGCAATATCTTCTGCTGTTTTTTGTAATGTTACATAAACTACTGTTGATTCATTGACGTTTTTACTAATACAGTCGATGAGATGAGAATTTTTCTCTGATTCACTTACAGGTGTTATTTGTAAAAATAAATTATCACGGTAAAATCCTGTTACGATTGCATTTTTTTCAGGAACATGGAGTTTGAGACACATATCATTTATAACCTGTGCAGTAGCTGTAGCAGTAAGCAGAAGTACCTGCGGGATATTAAATTTTTTTCTGTAGTCCGGTATTTTAAGATATTCCGGCCTGAAATTATGTCCCCATTCAGATATACAATGTGCTTCATCTATTACTAGAAGAGAAATTTTTATTTGTTGCAGATGGTATCTGAACCGTTCATTTTTAAATCTTTCGACAGATATCATTAATATTTTGAGTTCACCTCTTCTGGCTTCAGCAAGAATACGGTTATATTCAATTCTGTCCAGAGTTGAGTCTAATCTTGCTGCAGGTATATTATTTGCTAAAAGAAAGTCCAGTTGATCTTTCATTAAAGATAGCAGAGGAGATATTACTAGTGTAAGATGAGGCAGAAGCAGAGCAGGAAGTTGGTAACACAGAGATTTGCCTGCTCCTGTAGGGAATATAGCTGCGGCTGATTCTCCGTTTAGTACTTTCTTTATTACTTCTTTCTGGCCTTTTTTAAAGGTATTGAAACCAAAATTATTTTTTAATTGTGTTTCCAATTTTGATTTCTTTCCGCAGTATTAAGTTTTGAAATTTGAAATAGGTATTTATCATTTATAATTATTTAATACATCTGTATACAAATGCCGGAGGAATATTTCGCCAAACAGTTTTAGTTGTTTTCACTTGTGAGAAATGTGATTTAAGGAGTTTGCGGAAACGAATTCCGGTAGGTAAAATAGCACCTTGTAAGTATGCGAATGTAGTAAAGATTCCACCATCTTTTAACGATGAATGAACTGCATCTAAAATACTTATCTGTAATGAAGCAGGAAATGATGCCCAGGGTAATCCACAAAGAACAACATCAACTGAATCAATATTTTCATTTTTTATCAGTTTATCAAGGTTTGCAGCACTGTCATTATAAATTGTTAAATCTTGAAATTTGGATTTAACAATATCATAAAGAGTCTTGTTTAATTCAACGGCAATAAATTTAGAATCAGCTTTTTTCTTCTCAAGAATTACTTTAGTAAAAACTCCTGTGCCAGGACCAAGTTCAACTATGCTATCTGCTGTGTCCACACCGATTTCTGAAGTTATTTTATCCGATAGGTATGAGGAGCTTGGCCATATTGCACCTGTTGATGTTGGTGATTTAATAAAAGTTTTTAAAAAATGTAACCCTGACATATATTTCCCCATATTATAAAATTTATAAATTGCAAATTAAAGCATTCACTATAATACTTTCTTATACTATAGTAAAGCATATATAATTATTTCACATACTAAAAGAATGTTTTTCTAAGGAGAAATTTAATGCATATGAACATAAATCTATTTTTTCTAATTTTAACAATTATTGTTGCATTGTGGCTGTTTTATAAAACTAAATCAGATTATAGAAAACTTACTTCTGGTGATAAAGATATATTGATAAATCCAAGATCTTTTTGGTGGAAAGGTATTCTTTTCGTTGTTGTTTCATTTTTTCTACTAAAGCCGGGAGAAAATTACTATATTTCATTGATTCTTTTTATATTATTTATTATTTTAGGTTTATGGAATATATTTTATGGTTTAATGTATTTAAAATGGAAGAAAGTTTATTGTCAAAAATAGGAGACTATAAAATAAATTCGTATTTTTGATAGCCAATGTATGGTAAAAAATATATAATTAATAATAAGATAATAATTTGGAATGAAATTAGCGGAGGCATGAGAGTAGCATGATCAGGAAGGTAAGTAATTACGGATTAATTATAAGCGATATGCAGAATGACAAGGTTTTGCCTGGGTCACCTTTACGAGTGGCAGGTGCTAAAACCACAATTCCCGTAATCTTGAAGGCATTAAATGTTTGTCGCGCATTAAAACTGCCTATTTTTCATATTGTAAGAGAGTACAGGCCTGATGGCAGTGATATAGAAGTTACAAGATTAAGTAAATTTATGGAAGTTAATAAAGGACTTGTCCCCGGAACTCCAGGATGTAATATTGTAGATGAACTTAGACCTATGCCGGGTGAATATAAAATTGTTAAAAACAGATTCAGTGCATTTATGAATACAGAACTGGATTTTATTCTTAGAAGATTGAATGTAAATGAACTTGTAGTGTGTGGTACAGAGTATCCAGGTTGTATTAGAACTACAGTTTTTGACGGCATATCATATGGTTATAATGTTACAGTATTAACCGATGCTACTTCTGCAAAAAGCCAGGAGATTGCTGATGCTAATATAAGAGATATGCAGGATTATGGCGTAGATTGTATTGAAACAAATGTTTTTTTGAAAAAACTGAAATAGTATATTTATATTTCAGAATCATAATCCATTATTTTACAGTTGAGATTATTTTATCAACATCACCTATTGGAACTTGAAGTGCTCTTGAAATAATATCAGGATTGATGCCTTCGTTATACAGTTTTTTTATTATTTTAATGTCACGGATTGATTGTTTTGAGCTACCTGAATCTTTTGCAATTCCAAAAAACATATTATCGTATTTATAGGTTGTATCCTGTCTCCAGTACTCTTCTCCTGTGTTTTGCCTGATTGCTTTATAATCATACTGTCGTGGAAAAGTTTTTGATGCTCTGGCATCAGTAACACTTTCAATATAGTCTTGGTGAATGAAATCAAACCATAGTTCAGGATTTTCTAAAAATTTTCCTTTTTTTACACCTGAGATTTTTTCAATTGCATCACTGAGATATTCAACTCTATATTTATTTTTATTTATATCAATTATTTTTGCAATCCAGATACATTCATCTAAGTTATTAATTGCTTTTTCCAGCAGTATTCTTCTTCTTTCAGCATTTTTTCTCTCGGTTATATCAACAAAAATACCAATAACTCCGACCATTCTTTTTTCTGAATCATGAATTGGCATTTTAGAAATAATTCCCCATTTTTTCTTCTTACTTCCAGGAACGAAATTTTCTCTATCTATTACAGGTTTACCGTTTATTAAAACATTACTATCTTCAGCAGAATTTATTTTAGATTCATTCAATGGGAACAGATCAGAATCTTTTTTTCCCAAAACGTTATAATTAGTACTGAGAGATATGTTTTTCAAAAACAAGTTATTTGCTACAATATATTTATTGTCTGTGTCTTTTATATAAAATATGCAATGTAACGAAGAGAGAAGTGCATTAATAATTGTAGAAGCCTGTTTGAGTTTTTTATCCAGTTTTGAAACTTCACTGTGAATTATATTTATTTTATCCTTATGTGAATTATTATCATAATTTGCCAGCGCCAACCATGACTCAGCAGCGCTTGATATATCGGCAGGAGATACAGGGGATTCGTTAGTTAAATCAGAAATTTGGCTGACAGAAATATTTAAACATTTAGCTAATTCACGCATTTTTTTTTCTGAGGGTACAGCTCTTCCGTTTTCCCATTTAGACAGAGATGTTCTGCTGATATTGCTGAATTCAGCTAAAGCTGACAGAGACCATCTCTTCTGTTTTCTTACTGTTTTGAATTTATTGTTTTTAAATATCATTACTCATTTAAGTTTACAGTTTCTTACTTTATATTTAACAGAAACTGTAAACTAAATCTAAATTATGGAAAAACAACTGGTT
Source organism: Victivallales bacterium (assembly GCA_036011305.1). GTDB lineage: Bacteria > Verrucomicrobiota > Lentisphaeria > Victivallales > GWF2-38-69 > DASCNA01. Next base: position 26,487 of record DASCNA010000041.1, on the reverse strand, counting down.
AGATAATAAATATAGAAAATATTAATAAAAATTCACTGGTCAAATAAGAGTAATTTACTAAATAAAATAGATTTAATTGATGAACTATAACATAAAACAAAATTTAGAGAATGAATTAAAAAATATTGGCGAAAAAGGTTTGTTCAGATCTCTTAAAACTATGGATTCTCCAGGTGGTAAAATTATACATAAGAATCGTAAAATTTTAAATTTCTCATCAAATGACTACCTGAATTTATCCACTAATAAAGAGGTCAAATCAGCATCAGTAAAAGCTATTGAAAAGTTTGGCAACGGTTCAACTTCATCCCGTTTAGTATCCGGACACCTGACGATACACGAAAGAGTTGAAAAACAGATAGCTGAATTGTTTGAAAGAGAATCATGTTTAATTTATGGGAGCGGTTTTCTTGCAAATCTTGGTGTGGTGAGTGCTTTGGCTGATAGAAATGATGAGATTTATTCTGACAAATTAAATCATGCCAGTCTAATTGACGGATCTTTAATGAGCAGGGCTAAGTGCCATAGGTTTAAACATAAAAATTTAATACATCTGGAAAATCTGTTGAAAAAATCTACAGCAACAGGGAAAAAAATTATTATATCAGATTCTTTATTCAGCATGGATGGTGATATTGCACCTGTTGAAAATTTAGTAAAAATAGCAAAGAAGAACAATGCATTTTTGATTATTGACGAGGCGCATGCAATAGGTGTTTATGGCAGAAGCGGAACTGGAATTTCAAGTATGCTGGAAAGAAATAACCAACCAGATGTTATTCTGGGGACTTTCAGTAAAGCTCTTGGGGGGTACGGAGGTTTTGCTATTACTTCTAAGCTGATACGTGATTATTTAATAAACAAATCAAGAAGTTTTATTTACTCAACTGGACTGCCACCCGGTTGTCTGGGAGGTGTAGAGAGTGCTTTTAATATCATTAGTAAAAGTGGCAAATTGGGGGCTGAACTCTTGAAAAAAGCCGGACTGTTACATCGCTGTTTAATAGAACATGGGATAAAAATGGAGAAATTTGAGTCACATATCCTTCCAATATGTATTGGTGATAACAAAAAAACTGTAGCTTTATCAGAAAAACTGTTTAATGATTTTAATATCCTTTGTGTTGCTATTAGGCCTCCCACTGTTCCCGAGGGAACTTCAAGACTGCGTTTGTCCGTCAGTTTGGCTCATCTCAATGAAGATTTAGAATATACAGCTGAAAAAATAAAACTCTGTATGGACAGTTTATGAATAATATAATGAAACAAAAACTTATATTTATATCCGGCTGGGGATGTGATGAAACTGTATGGAGTCCTATTATAGAAAAACTGGGATACAATCATTGCTGTTTTCGATGGTGGGAGTGTTTAAGCAGTTCTTCTAATGAGAATTCGCTGTATAAATTTTTAAGCAATTGTTCTAAACCTGTTATTTTAGTAGGTTGGTCATTAGGGGCTTTTATATCATTATCGGCGGCAATACAGTTACCCAGTAAAATCTCAGGTCTTTTCTTGTTGTCACCTACGGCAAAAATGATTGCGGATGAAGGATATACCGGTGCAAGTTTGATAGATATTAAAGCGATGAAATTACTTGTAAAAAAATCTGCAGATAAACTGGCAAATAATTTTTTTTCAATGTGTCTGTGGCCTGAAAAAGATAATGTTTTGAAGAAAAACCTTATTAAAAAATATTTCAAAATTGAAAAAGATTTTCTAACTCAGGGACTGAATTATCTGATGGAAACAGATATAAGAAATAATCTAAAATTGATTAATCAACCTGTAAAAATTATACATGGTGATAGTGACAAGATTATTAATATATCAAATGGATTTTTTTTAAATAAACACCTCAGAAATTCATCTATTACAGTTTGTGAAAACAAAGGTCATTTTATATTTAAGGATAATATTGACAGTATTGTTCAGCAGTTGATTAAATTTGAGAGTGAGATATGAGAATAGAAAAACATATTATCAGTGAAAATTTTTCAAAAGCTGCGAATTCTTACGATTTTTGGGCAAAACATCAGAATAGAATTTCCGGAACCTTATCTTCTTATATTCCAAAACCCGCCGAAGTAAATAAACTTCTTGATTTAGGGTGCGGAACAGGAAACAGTATTGAGGCGTTGAAATTACTTTATCCCGGAGCTGAAATTCTTGGAGTGGATATAGCCGGAGGTATGGTCGATTTTTGCAGGAAAAAATGGAATAATTATGAGAATATCAGTTTTCATAAAGGCGATATTGAGAGTTTAAAGCTTTCAGAAAAATATGATCTTATAATATCAAGCTGTTCGCTGCAGTGGGTTAGTGATATCAACAGTACATTAAATAAATATTTAAACTGCCTGAATAAAGGCGGATATTTAGCTCTTGCTGTTCCTGTCATTGGTTCGTTAGGGGAGTTGAAACAGAGTTATCAAGATGCTTTTAATTCAGATATGCCTGGCTTGTATTTTCAAAATGAAAGTGAACTTATTGATGCATTATCATCGAAACCCGTAATAATACATCATGCCGGTACAGAAATGGTTTCAGAATATTATGACTCGATGGATGTCTTGAGATATTTCAGAAAAATAGGTGTGACATTTAAGAATCAGCATAATTATCAAACAAAATCGTTAAAGGAAGTAAGAATGCTAATGGAAAAGTATCGTTTAAATTTCATGTCTAATAATAAGCTTCCTATTTCATATAAAATTTTATATTTAATTGTAGAGGTGTAAGATCGTGAAAGGAATATTTATTACCGGCACAGATACAGATATAGGTAAAACTGTTGTAACAACAGGACTGCTGCATTGTTTTAGACAAAATAATATTAATGCTATTGCTGTGAAGCCGGTTCAGACAGGCGGTGAGTGGATAGAGGATAAACTTACTGCACCAGATTTAAATTTTCTGAAGGAATTTGTAGATATTGATATTTCATTTCAGGAATCTGTGCTGATGAACCCGTATTGCTATGAACCTGCATGTTCTCCTCATTTAGCTGGAAAACTTTCAAATAATTTACCTGATATTCCGCATATTGTAAATTCTCTTAAATTGATGGGCAAAACTAGAGATTTGATTTTAGTTGAAGGGGCAGGCGGGATCATGGTTCCTATTAATATGAATCATCTGATGCTGGATTTGATGAAGGTTCTTAATTTTCCGGTTGTTTTAGTATCCAGAACAGGACTTGGAACAATTAACCATACAATGCTTTCAGTAAATGTTCTGAAAAACAGCGGATTAGAAATAGCCGGAATTGTGTTTTGTAATACAAAACCTATCAGAGAAGAAGATAGATTCATTGTTGAAGATAATATCAGAACAATAGAGTACTTTACTAAAGTAAATATATTGGGAGTTATTGATTATATTGAAGATATAAAGAATAGGCATGAAGAGTTCAGAAGAATATTTGAAGAACAGTTTCTAAACAGTAAAATAATGGAAATGGCAAAATAATGAATTCTGAGAGTTTAAGATGTTCTGCACTGAATCATTTATGGTTTCCTTATACAGATATTAATGTTATTGAAAAGATAGATTTTCCCATAATAGAAAAAGCGGAAGGTGTTTACCTGCATGAATTAGATGGTAAAGTACTGCTTGATGGTATTTCTTCCTGGTGGTGTGTAAATTTTGGACATAGTCATCCTAAACTTGTCAGTTCTATAATAAAACAGGCAGGTAAACTGCAGCACTCAATTCTTGGAGGAATAGCTCATCCGAATGTTATTAAATTAGCTGAAAAAATCTGCAAATTTACTCCTGATGGTCTAGAGCATGTTTATTTCGCAGGTGACGGTGCAAGTGCAATTGAAGCAGCACTGAAAATGTCTCTGCAGTACTGGTATAATCAGGGAAATAAAAATAAAATAAAGTTTATATGCCTTGAAGATGGATATCATGGTGACACCCTTGGTGCAGTGGGTGTTGGATATGTTGATACTTTTCATAAATATTATAAAAAAGTGATTCAGGACTCTTTCAGAGCCTGTTCTCCGCACTGCAGTAAATGTCCTTATGAGAAAGAACATGAAAACTGCAAATTGGAATGTTTTTTATCTATGGAAAAACTGATTGAAGAGCATTATTCAGAAACCGCAGCAGTTATTGTTGAACCTTTGTGTCAGGGAGCAGGTGGTATTAGAATATATCCTGAAGAGTATCTGGTACGTTTAAGAAACCTGTGTGATAAATATAATTTACTACTCATTGCTGATGAAATAGCAGTAGGATTTGCACGAACCGGCAAAATGTTTGCATGCGATTATGCAGGTATTGTTCCGGATATAATGTGTATTGGCAAAGGAATGACCGGTGGATATCTTCCAATGAGTGCTGCAGTTTCAAATGATAAAATTTATAATTCCTTCAGATCGGACAATGAACAGGACAGAACCTTTTATCATGGGCATACATTCTGTGGAAATCCAATTACTTCGGCAGTGGCGCTGGCAGCTTTAGAATTGTATGAAGAGCTGGATATTATAGAACTGATAAAACCTAGAATCAAACAGTTTAAAGAAGGAATGGAGGATGTAGGAACTCTGCTAAATAATTCTAAAATTTTAACTTTAGGATTGATAGGTTCTATTGAAATAGATGATGCTTTAGGAGGTAAGGAGAGGGCTTTACAAATTGCTGCTAAAGCCAGAGAGTTAGGACTTTTCATCAGACCGCTGGGATCTGTGATTTATCTATGGCCCCCACTAGTAAGCAGTGAAGAAGAGTTGAACCAAATGCTGTCAATATTACAGAGTGCTGTTAGGCTTACAGCTTAGATGATAATTTATAAAAATGCGGAATTAATATGAATAGAACAAAAATTGTGGAAAAGGCTATTAATGGAACGGGCTGTTCAAAAGAAGAAGCTGTCTGGTTGTTGGATCACTGTTCATTAGAAGAGCTTAAAACAGACGCAGATAAGATACGTGAACAGTTTTTCGGAAAGAAAATAAAATTTTGTTCAATCGTAAATGCAAGAAGCGGTGCCTGCTCTGAGGATTGTAAATTTTGTGCGCAAAGTGTTCACTATAATACCGGTGTTGAAACATATCCGTTATTAAGCTCTGAATTAATTACAAGTAAAGCAAAAGAGTCACTTAAATATAAATCAAAGCATTTTGGTATAGTTACAAGTGGTCCTTCTGTAAATGAAACAGAGTTAAATGAAATTTGTGATGGAGTTGAACAGATATATAAGACAACAAATATCAACCCTTGTGCTTCTGTGGGTAAATTATCCTTTAAACAGTTAGAACGCTTAAAAGCTTCAGGGCTTGAATGCATTCATCATAATTTAGAAACATCAAAAAATTTTTTCCCTGAAATTTGTTCAACTCATTCATGGGAAGAGAAAATTGAAACAATAAAATCTGCTAAAAAAATTGGACTTAAAGTATGTTCAGGTGCTCTGTTTGGACTTGGTGAAAAATGGGAAGATCGTATTGAATTAGCATTCTCATTGAGAGAAATAGATCCTAATACTGTGCCTATAAATTTTCTTATGCATATTAAAGGCACACCAATGGAATCAACGCCTAAAATCAATTCGGAGGATGCTTTAAAAATAATTGCTCTATATAGGCATATTCTCCCGAAGACGTCAATTAAAATTTGCGGTGGTAGAGTTAGTGTGTTGGGAAATAGACAGAGTGAAATTTTTCAGGCCGGTGCAGATTCTATCATGACAGGTGATTATTTGACAATGCCGGGGTCGGCTTCGGGAGATGATATAAATATGGTAGAAAAACTTGGTTTTAGTATTGATTAAATATTGGAACACCTATTCAAATATAAGGTATGAATAAGATCCTTCTGATAACAATATCAGAAGGATCTTATTTTATTTGAGATATAAATTTTATTTCTGAATCATAGGCTGTCCTGCAGGATATCCTGTGATGCCTTCAATTGTCTTTGCTGCATTTGCGAGAGCAATTTTTGCACTTACATTACCTAATAGTACATTATGAACAGCTGTATAGAACGTTTTTGAAACTTTATTATAGTTTGGTGAAGTCTGGTTTGCAGGAATATTAAAAGTATTGCTTAAAAACTTGTCAAAAACAGAAAGCTGAGGAGCTTGTTTTATGAACTGTTTATCTTTATAAACATTTTTTAATGTAGGACAGACTCCGCCTTTGATTCCACGGTACATCTGAGATTGGTAACCTGCAAAATATTCAGCTACCTGTACAGCTAGCTTTTTATTTTTTGAATATTTATTTATACATAAACTTTCAAAACCGGCATTTCCCTGATGTAATCCAATGCTTGAAGGAATAGCAACTACTCCGACTTTGCCTTTAACCGGACTGCCTTTCATATTTGCCATCTGGTAAATATAAGGCCAGCTTCTGAGAAAAGCAGCATGTCCGCCGTCGAAAACTTCCATACTTTGTTCTTCAGTATAAGAAAGAACACCTTTTGGAGATATTGTACCTATCCATGAAGCAGCCATTTCGATAGCTTTGATAGCTTTAGGGTTGTTCAGTGTTACTTTTTTATCAGGACTTACAATTGTTCCGCCGCCCATTGAATGGATCCATTCGAGAGCATCACATGTCAAACCTTCGTAAGCATTTCCCTGCCATACAAATCCTACAAAATCAGGATCCCCGGCTTTTCTCTGACCAGCCTGAATTACAGCAGCGGCCTTCATAAGTTCAGGCCATGTTTTAGGAGGCTTAAAACCGTATTTTTTAAGAAGATCTTTTCTGTAATACATAACTCCTACATCACCGTACCATGGAATACCAATCTGTTTTCCATTGATATTATCGGTTTTTACCATCCCTTGAAAAATCTGTTTTGTTAATGATTGAACACCGTAATCATTAAGATTGACTAAATTATCAGGAACCGCTGAAAGAGTCAGATTGTCCATCTGCATAATATCGACTTTAGATGATTTAGCTTGAAAAAGCTGTAGGTAAAAACCTAATCTCTGATCTGCACTCTGGGGCAGTTTAAACAGCTTAATGGTTATCCCCGGATGCTCTTTCATATATTTTTTTGCAAGTACTGCAACTGTTGCACCGTCGAGGTCAGACGCTGAATAAGCGAAAGTTACAGTACCTTTTGTGATTAAATTTTTACTTGGTGTTTTAGCTGTTTGTGCTGTAGTTGTGTTAGCGATCAGAGCAACAGAAAAAAACATAGCTGCTCCGCAAAGTAAATACGCAAGACTTTTTTTAAACATTTAGAAGTTCCCCCTCTTCACATTTTTGTTTTAATTGTTATTTTTCTTTAAATCCGTGAAGATGCATCGAATCAACAAATACATTACAAGATATCTCTTTATTTTTGCCTACTATGAAAAATTTATTCAATTGAGCTATATAGAAAAATATTTTTTTCACAAGATTTATTACACTCTTTGTTCTCTTTATATATTATTATTCAGCCTCCTTTATATGTGTTACTAATTAATAAAACGATCTGTTAATTTCACCCAACATGTTTATAAAAAATAATTACTGTGAAAAATATCAACTATTATTAAAAATCTAAAATCATATCACCCTTTCACTGATCCTGACGTCAGACCTCCGATAATACGGTTTTGGAATATAAGCACCAGAATTATTATTGGTACTGAAACAATAATCGATGCAGCAAGAATTTCACCGAACGGCTGCTGTTTTGCTACAACGCCGCTGAACAGTGCAATTGCCACTGGAACTGTTCGTGCGCTTTTATCTATTGTAGTAAATGTTAATGCATACAGATATTCATTCCAAGCACCTGTGAATGCAAGAATACCTGTAGTGACTAAAGCTGGGGCAGTCAGAGGTAGTAAGATATGCCAGAATGTTTGCATGGGAGTAGCACCGTCTACCTGTGCAGACTGTAAAAGCTCAGTCGGAAGATTCCTAAAAAATGCTGCCAGAAACCAGGTTGTTAGAGGTAGAACTGATATCTGGTATACTAAAATCAGACTGATAAGCGGAGGAGCATGTATTTCATTCATAATTGCATATAAACCCGACAGTAAACTTACAGCAGGAAACATAGACATAACTAAAATGGTATACATTGATACCTTCTTCCCTTTGAATCTAAGTTTCCCTATTGCAAATCCTGAAAAAGCTCCTATGCACAAAGCAATCAACGTTGAAGAACCCGCGACAATACAACTGTTAAATAATCCTCTTAAAAAAGCAGGGTCTGTTATTACATGAAGATAGTTTTTGAAATAAAATTGTATTGCGCCAGTAACCGGATTTCTAGGCAGCATTGTAGCCGGCATCATTTGAAGCTGTGCCTGAGATTTCAGAGATGATATTATTGTCCACCATACAGGGAAAAGCATATAGAAACAGATTAGAGCAACCATAAACCATAGACCGAACCTTCTTAATAAATGTTTACTTCTTCTACTCTTCACGATGAACCCCCAGTATTTTCATATAGAAATAGGCAAAAGCAAACAGTAGTACCAATATCAAAATACCTACTGCCGATGCCTTTCCCATTTCTCTGAATTTAATTAATAATGCCTGGTTATAAGTTGCCAGAGTATAAATTCTGTCTCCGAGCATAACCTGAAAAAGGTCGAATACATTAAGTTATGCAAGGGTTCTGAAAATAAGAGCCACTGCAATTGTAGGTTTCAGCAGCGGTAAAGTAATTTGCCAGAACTGCCTAAATTTACCTGCCCCGTCAACAGTGGCGGCCTCGTATAGTGTATCAGGTATCATCTGTAAGCCTGCAAGGAATAAAAGAGCCATAAAAGGTGTACACTGCCATGTATCAATTAAAGCAAGAGTTGGAATAGCAATAGTATTCGAGGTTAGAAACGAAACCTGACCATTGCCAATATGAAGATAGTATAAAATTGTGTTAAGTAAACCTGTTCTGTTCGGTGCTAAAATCCATGTCCATAACTGAGCTGTTACCACCGTAATAAGGAAATAAGGTATTAGCATCACTGCTCGCATTATACCCTTGCCTCTAAAGTTAGAATTTATTACAAGTGCAACTATCATTCCGAGAACAGTTTCTAAAAATACTGACATTATCGTGAAGAATACAGTTGCAAAAAAAGCTTGAATCAGCGCAGGTGAACCAGCTCCTACAACAAAATACTTATTTCCCCATAAATGTGATATTTTCCAGACTTTATACTGGTATGATGGTGGATGTCCTTTCTCTTTTGTGTAGGCATTGGCTGATTTTTGCCATATTGCCTGTACCTTAGTTTGAACTGTATAATTAATTCTTGAGCTAATTAATTCCTGTTTTACTTGAGCTCTGTGCTGTGCTGTCCATTTTTCACCGAGTATTTTGGCAAAACTTTCTTTTGTTTTAAGCTGCGGGCCAATCGAATCACTTATTGTTTTATAATCAGCCTTGTTAAGATCAATGATTTTAAAAGAGAGTCCTAGCAGCTGCTTATAGTTGTTCAGCCCAATGAATTTTGTTTTCTGATTCGATGCAAAAACCTGATTAGTCAGGCTTGTATAGACTACCTGACCAATCGGAAACAACGCAATACAAACCAAGACTAGGAAAGCCGGAAATATCAACTTATAAGATAATAACTGCTCCCTCTTAGCTAAAGATAATTTCTTCCCCACGAAGAACCTCCCACCAATGCAATTTATTTAAGAGCTTTTGAAGTTTCCGGTTTGCCTAAAGGATATCCGGTTACTTTTGATATTTGACGTGCGGCAACTGCCAAAGCTGAAGAGGCGTTGTTATTTCCTATTAGAACTGAATAAACTGCATTATAAAAAATATGAGAAACAGCATTATAATTAGGAGCAGTCTGAACAGCTGGACGATTTACTGCGTGCATAAAAATATCGTAAAATAGTTTAAAATAATCAGATTTTTTTATCAGGTCATTATCCTTGTACAAAGATTTTATTGTCGGACAATAGCCTACCTGAAGAGCTCTCAGTTTCTGAGCTTCCTTTGAACACAGGAAAATTGCAAAATCAGTTGCAATTTTAGGATGTTTTGTATATTTATTAACGCCTATCATTTCTAGTCCGGAAGTGTTTGCTGAAATGCCTGCTGTACCTTCAGGTAAACGGCAAATGCTGAATTTTCCACGGATTCTTGATTCTTTAGAGTTACATAAAACATAAGCATACTGCCAGTTTCTCATAAATGCGGCATTTCCGCCTTCAAAAACATTTCTGGCCTGTTCTTCTTTCATAGAAGTAACACCTTCAGGTGAAATTGTACCAATCCATGATCTAGCCATGTTTATAGCTTTAACAGCATTTGGATTGTCTAAGGTAACTTTTTTATTTTTACTCACAATTGTACCACCTCCATCAGAATATATCCATTCTAATGCACAGCATGTTAATCCTTCATAAGCACTGCCTTCCCAAACATAACCTACAAAATCAGGATTTCCTGATTTTCTTTCTCCCTGTTGAATTATGTAGGCATCTCTGGCAAGCTCATTCCATGTTTTTGGGACCTTTAAATGATATTTTTTCAATAAGTCTGTTCTGTAATAAAGAGCCGGACTGTCTGCATACCATGGCAATGCAACCTGTCTATCATTTACAACTCCCTGAGCAACCATTGATTTGAACATTGTATCTGTCAGCTTTTTTGCTCCGTATTTGTTTAAATTAAGAAGGTTGCCAGCAAGATCTCCAGGCCAGATACCATCAATATTCATAACATCAATATCACCTGATTTAGCCTGAAATGTCTGAAGATAAACCCCATATTGATCGCTTGCATTATTCGGCAGATTAAATATGTTGATTTTGACATTTGGATGCTTCTTCATATATATGGCAGATAATTCTTTAACAGTTTTTACTGAATTCGCATTTGACGGAATAGCAACTGCAAGTGTAACCTTCGCATAAAGTGAAATACTTAAGGTTAACATAATTACCACACTAATGAAAGAAATTATTTTCTTCATTTTACTCCCCCACCTTCTTTCGTTATTTATATTGATTAAACTTAAATATCAATAAATAAGAACTTACGGTTAATCCCTTTTTACCATAGTCCGCATAATTTAAAATATTCCTGTAGCATTCAAAATCAAACATAATTTTTGGTTTTATGTTAAAAAAATATTAGAGCTGTGATATTTAAACAGATTGCTATGCGGACCATTATAAAAGAAATTGAAATGCAATGGATTTTTTCAAATATTTAAATATGCAAGAAACAGTTGGGGGCTGTTGAAAAATTACTGATAAATATTAATTGAAAATTATTCATTAAAAAGTATTATCGATCATTTAGTAATGAAATTATGGAGATGATCATGAATAAGTTGAATTCAATTACTATTTTATCTGCTTTAATCATAGTGTTAATTTTAATAATGTATGCAAATTTTTTATTAACAGGAAATCAGCCTGAAGAAAATATAGACACTCATTCTGTTTCGGTTGTAAATCTTTACACTCATCCTCTACACGATTATTATTTTAATGCCTGAAAATTAAAATTTTTGAGTAAATTGTATAACTTCTTCAAGTTTTTTAGCGGCAGCACCTGATTTTATAGCGTTATCTGCCAACTCTATTGCGCTTTTCCAATTATTAACTTTATTTGCAGCTAAAATTGCAGAAGCTGAGTTGATTAGAACAATATCTTTTTTAGGGCCTGTTAGTTTGCCACTGAATATATCTCTGATTACCTGTGCATTGTAGTCAGGTCCTTTTCCTTTTATATCATCTATTGAAGCTTTTCTAATTCCAAATTCTTCAGGATATAATTTATATTCTTTTATTTCATTATTTTTTAGTTCGCAGATGTGAGTAAAGTCGGTGGTAGTAATTTCATCTAAACCATCATTTCCATGTGCAACAATCACTCTTGAATAACCATTTAATTTTGCTGCTTGAGCCATCAATCTGCAGAGTCGTTTTTCGCATACTCCAATTACAATGTGTTTAACTCTGGCAGGGTTAATAAGGGGGCCTACTATGTTAAAAACTGTTCTAAAAGGCAATTGTTTTCTTATTGGTGCTGCAAATTTAAATGCAGGATGTAGGTTTTTTGCGTATAAAAAGCTGATTCCCAATGTATTTAGACATTCAGATGTCTGATCAGGAGTTAGATTTAAATTGAAACCAAGCTCAGAAAGTACATCTGCTCCACCTGATTTACTTGTTGATGAATTATTGCCATGTTTTGCTACAATAATGCCTGTTGCTGCCACTACAAATGCAGAAGTGGTTGATATATTAATAGTTCCTATTTGATCACCACCAGTTCCAACAATATCTATAGCGTTTTTATCGTTTAGTGTAATTTTTTTTGAATACTTCAACATTGAAGCTGTTAATCCGGCTATTTCTTCGAATGTTTCTCCTTTTACTTTTAGCGCTGTTAACCAGGATGAAAGCATGACCTCACTTACTTTACCGCACATAACTTCATTTATTGCTTCTTCGGCTTCATTTTTAGTCAGGTGTTCACCTTTAAGAATTATATCTAATGATTTATTAAAATTATTCATATTTAAAACCTTCTAATTTATAATTTACTTAATACCTAATGAAGATGGTATTGCTATTGTTGAAAATTTTAGTATTGATTATGTATTGAACATTTGTGAAGTAATATTATTTTGATACGGAATATTTTTAATATTTAACTTAAAAGCAGTGCCTTTATTTTTTACTGTTTCGGCAACAAGTTCTCCTCCTATTAATTCTGCGTTGGCAATTGCACTTAATATACCAAACAGCTTTGCATTGCTCAGATAATGCGCAGCTACCATCATTCTGTTTGAAGATAATTCAAATATATGGCTTATTATATCAGCCTGAGTACCGGCAGTACTGTCCTCTATCGTAAATAAAATATTATTGTAATCGATTGTTTCAACTGTCAGCCTGATGTCTGATTTCTTTATAGAATACTGTACTGTATAGGCTAGAATATTACTCAGAATATGAAATAGAATTTCTTTGTCAGTGTATAGCACTTTTGGAAAACCTTCCTGATAAATACATTTTAATTTTATTGAATTATATTCAGCGGAAAAGTGATGTAACTTTATGAGTTCATCAATAAAACTAACTGTGTCGAAACTTGATTTATTCAATGCAGTATCTTCTTTATGAAACCTGGAAACTTCATCAATATTAGAAATTATGCTCAAAAGGTTATCAGCGCAATCTCTGATAATTCTTATTTTTCTATCTAGATCTTTGTCGTAATCTCCTTCGTTAATTTTAGCTATTATTAAATTGGAATAACTTAAAATAGGTGTTAAAGGTGTTCTGAGTTCTTTTGAGGCTTTATATAGAAAATTTCTTTTCTGAGAATTGGCTTTTTCTGCATCGATTTTCGATTTCAATTCGCGTTGGTGACTGCTTGTTAATTTAACTGAAGAATACTGTATCCTATCTCTGATGTTGTTTGTTGATCTGGCAAGTTCTCCGACTTCATCTTTATATGTAACTTTAAGCTTTTTAGGCATATTTCCAGATGCCAACTGTTTTGAAGCATGGAGTACCTTTTTCATTGGCCCGATATATTTTCTCATGAGAAGATAAATGACTATTATTAAGACAGTCATGGATATAGCGTAGGAGAAACCTATAAGTACAGCTAAAATTAATGTTTTTGATATTATCACCTCTATGCTTTTGTAATCTGTTAGGAAAGCAATAGTATGATATATTCTAATTGAAATAAATATTAGTGGAATTAAGAGTAGAAACACTGCTACTATAGAACTTTGAGATATAATTTTCCTAAAAAGCTGCATTGTTGATCATTTCTAAAATTTAATAAATAATTTTCATTAAAATAAACTGAATAACAGAATTAACCAATTAAAATTGGCTGTAAAGGTTTATTTTGTTTCATTAGTGATAAATCTATATCTTTACGTTTAATATTTGATAATTTAGCTTCTGCCATGGTTCGGACAAGCTCAGTATTATTACATTCACTACTGATGTGCCCCAATAGAACTTTGTCTGTTTCTTCAGTTATAAGTTCTTCAAGAGCATTAATTGAAACATCATTACTTAAATGTCCCCTATTGCTTAATATACGTCTTTTCAGGTGAAAAGGTCTATTTGAATTACTTAAAAGCTTTACGTCATGGTTAGTTTCCAGGATTAAAGTATTACAGCCTTTTAAACGGCATTTGGATAATGTATCAAGATAACCTAAGTCCATGGCATAGCCAATACTTGTATTTTTTATAGAGATTACAAATCCGACAGGGTCTATGGCATCATGTGAAATACTGAAGGGTTTTATTAAAAAATCAGATAATTTAAACGAGGAGCCTGATTGGAAAATATTTCTTTTTTTACCAATTTTGTTTCTGTTAAATAAATATTCACTTGTAAAATAAGTTGCAAAGGTAGGTATATCCAGTGTATCAGCTATTACTCTGGCACCTTTAACATGGTCACCATGTTCATGTGTAATAATAATTGCTTTAATTATTTCAGGAGAAATAGAGCATTGGTCAAGTCTTGCAAAAAGTTCTTTTCTGCTGAATCCGGCATCAATAAGAAATCCGAAATCTCCATATGTAATAAGCACTGAGTTGCCTGAACTTCCACTGCCCAGTACCGTAATATTTATTTCCATATTCAAAAAACAACCAATAAATATTTAAATATAATCTAATTAGAGTTAATATTATTCTGCAAATACATTTCATACACAATAGTTCGTAAAATTAAAAAATCCTATTGATAAATATTATCAATAGGATGCAGTATTATGAAGTATGTTTTATTTTTTTATTTCTTTTTTTTTACTTTTTCCAAAAATGCGGTCAAAATTATCACCGTATTTTTTAAAATCAACTTTTCTAGGTTTATCCCCTTTGCCTGCTCCTGACATTTTCATTCCCTCCTTTTGCTGTATAGATAGTAAATATAAAAAATTAAGATAATATCAACTTAACTGTTATAATATACATCAGAATTATGATGTATCAAGCAATTTAAGAGTCTCATTTATACTGTGTTGAAGCATTGGAGCATATAAAAAAAGCATTCATTAAAAGAGGTAATATTACAATCTTGATATTCTAATTATAGTAATATTTATGATTTCCTGATATTATATTGTAATATAGGATTAATTTTTAAATATTTTTTGATGATATCTACTTTAATGTTTAAGTTTAACACTATTCTACTACTAGATAAAAAACATATTAATATATTTCTTTGTCTGTTTTTTTTGATTCTTTTTACTAATTGTTCAACACCTGGAGAGAGTGAAGCTTTAAAAAAGGCAAAAGAGATAAAGGCTACTTTCTATACTGAAGAAAAAGAAGAAGATGAAGATAAACCAAGTAACCCGCCCCCTAAACTAAATAAAGATACCGCATTAAAGAATTATGTATTTTTTGCTTTAAAAAACAATCCTGCTCTTGAATCTGCATTTTATAAATGGAAAGCAGCATTAGAAGTTATACCTCAGGTCAAAGCTATGCCTGACCCAAACTTTAGATATGGATATTATATTCAAGCGCTTCATACACTAGAAGGTCCTTTAGAAAACTATTTTTCATTAAGTCAAACTTTCCCATGGTACGGCACATTAGCATTGCAGGGGTCAGCTGCATTTAGAATAGCTGAAGCTGAAAGGCAGAATTTCGAAGCTGAAGTTTTAAATGTTATTTATTCCGTGAAAAAGGCTTATTATAATTATTGGTACTTAGGTAAATCTATAGAAATAGTTACAAGAAATCTAAAATATTTAAATGATACAGTACGTTTTTCTAAAACCAGATATGAAACTACTGTTTATCCATACACAAATATTCTTAAACTGGAAATAGAGGATGAACTTTACAAGAATAGTTTGGAAACCTTAAAGGAATTCATACCCCCCATACGTGCACAGTTTAATTATGCTTTAGGTAGAAATACCACAGATAAAATACCGTTTCCCAAAGAAGTCGAATTACCTGAACAGAATTATACTCAAAGTGAGTTAATTGATTTAGTTATCAGAAGAAATCCTGAATTGAAATCATTAGGGTTTCTTGCAGATGCAGAAAATGACAAAATAGGGATTGCGTTGAGAAGATATATACCAGATTTAACTGTAGGCGTAGACCTTACCACAATACATAATGCTGCTCAGTTTAATCAGGATCCCTTAATTATTACTGTAGGTATGAATCTTCCAATATATTTTACTAAATATAATGCAGAGAGAAGAGAAGCAAAAGCAAATAAACAAAAATATTTGAGAAGTAAAGAAGACAAGCAGAATTTATTACTCTCAAATTTACATTCTGCCATATATAATGAAAAAGATGCATGGGGAAAGATGATGTTATATAAAGATTCTTTAATTCCCAAAGCCACCAAAGCATTGGAATTGACCAGAGAGTCATTTGATACAGGGCAGAGTGATTATAATACCTTTATTGATGCATATCGTGAATTATTGGATTTTGAGCTTAAATATGCATTATATATAATGAATTATAGCATCGCAATTGCAAAAATTGCTGAGCTTATCGGGCCTGAAGATATTGAAATGAAAAGAGAGGTTGCAAGCAGATAGTTTATTTTAAATCTAAACTAAAAATTAATTTATCAACTGAGAGGATAAAGTGAAAATAACATCATATATAATTTTTATCATATTTTGTATTATTATATTAGCAGTTTTTGTTTTTTTTGATTCAACAGACAGAATAAAACAAACAGATATGATACGTACAAATGTATATGTCAGTCCAGAGAGGCTGAATGATATTAAATCAGATGCTGTTATCCCCAAAAAAAATCCTAACAACAATAAAAAATATATAAGTAAACCAGTAAAAAAACAGCATAATAAAGACTTAAAGAAAAAAATGAAGAAAAAGGAGCATTCATCGTCAGAAAATATGGGGGGAATGATGATGGGAATGCATAGTACACCGTCTAAGGGTGATATGTATACATTAATGCTTACGCCTGAAGATGTAAAAAGATTGGAAGTAGAGACTTTTGTTGTTCAAAGAAAAATAATGTATTTCCCAATATATCTTGCAGGAGAACTGAACTATGATGAACGAAAAATTTATAGATTCCCAGCATATTTTTCAGGAAGGATAGATAAACTGTATGTTAATTATGAAGGTATACCTATAAAAAAAGATGAAGCAGTTGCTGAAATATGGAGTCCTGATCTGATAGTGTTGCAAAGAGAACTGTTTCAAGCTGTAAAAGAGGCTAGGAATGGTACTGTAAATTCTAAACAGTATCTTGATTCAGTTATAGCAAAAATGAAAAGCTGGAAATTGACAGAAAAACAAATTAAAGAAATGGTTAAACGCGGTACTGTTTCTCAGCATGTAACTTTATATTCTCCTTTCTCAGGTATTGTAACAGAACAAAACTATTTTGATGGACAGTATTTTTCTCTTGGTTCAAATCTTTACACTGTTGCTGACTTGTCTCATTTATGGCTTAGGCTTGATGCGTGGGAATCAAATATTGCTTTATTAAAACTTGGTCAGAGAGTTGAATTCAATGTTAAGTCATATCCCGGTGAAACTTTTATAGGGAAAATATCATTTATTTCACCATATCTTTATACAGATACAAGAACAATATTTGTGAGGGCTGATGTTGAGAATCCTCAAATGAAGTTAAAACCAGGGATGTATGCCAGTGCAAAAGTTTATGTAAAAGTAATTGGTAAAAATAAATATGTAAACTATAAACCTTCAGGGAAAAAAGCAGAGACACAGGTTGAAGTTACAAGAAAATTAAGCAATCAGCTTACAAGTGTGCCTCTAGATGGCGGGATAGTTCAGAAAATAGATAAAAAAGAACAGGAATACTTAGAAAAAAATAAATTTGGTGTTGTAGTGATACCAACTACTGCACCATTGCTTACCGGGAAACGATCTGTTGTATATCTTCAAAAATCTCCTGGTATTTATGAAGGAGTACAAGTTGAATTAGGGCACAAGAATGATAAATATTTTGAAGTTAAAAGCGGTTTAAGTATAGGTGATGTTGTTGTTACAAACGGAAACTTCCAAATTGATACTGAAATGCAGGTCCAGGCAAAAGCCAGCATGATGAGCCCTGAATCAGTATGGAAGAATAAAAATAAAAATTTATCCCATAGATAATTTTTAGTCGTACAGGAGACTTGGGTGCCGAAAAAAAAACAAAAAGATGAAGTTAAACTGCAGGGATTTGCAGTATTTATCTTTTACATTATAAATTTTTGTATCAGGAACAAATTTATAACAGTAACAGTTTTTATTTTTGCTTTATTGTGGGGAATATATGTAGCTCCTTTTAACTGGAATATCCCGGGAATAGAAAGAGATACAGTAGACATAGAAGCACTACCTAATATCGGTATTAACGAACAAATTGTCTTTACAGCTTGGCCGGGAGGTGCACCTACAGATGTATATGATCAGATTACTTATCCTTTAACTGTAGCTCTTTTAGGCATACCAGGTGTAAAGATCATTAGAGGTGTATCTTTATTCAGCTATTCATTTATATTTTTAATTTTCGAGGATGATGTAGATTTTTACTGGTCAAGATCAAGGATATTAGATCAATTACAGGGGTTGGCTAGAAATGTCTTACCTGAAGGAGTGAGTCCCCAGTTGGGGCCTGACTGTACAGCTTTGGGACAGATTTTCTGGTATACTCTTGAAGGATTGGACAAGGATGGTAATCCAACAGGAGGATGGAGTCTTAATGAGTTAAGAACTCTTCAGGACTATATAGTTCGATATGAACTTTTAGGTGCTGGAAACGTAAGTGATGTAGCATCTGTTGGGGGATATGTAAAAGAGTATCAGATAGATGTGGATCCTAATTTATTGCGAATTTATGATATAACACTTCAGGATGTTTTTAATGCGCTTAATGTATCTAATTCAGATGTAGGCGGACAAACTGCAGAAATAAATAAGGTTGAGTATATTATCAGAGGTTTGGGATATATTGAAGTTCTGAAAGATATTAAAAATACAATAGTTAAAAGCTTTAAGAGAACAGTTGCTTATAAGTCTTCTAATAGTGAAAATGTAGATTTAGTTACTTCAGGCCTTTCAAAAAATCAGGCTCCATGGAAAAGCAATTCACGCGGTTCTGTAACAAATGGTCAAAGTAGATACAATAGAAATGCTAATACCAACAATATTCCTATTTTTATGAAAGATATTGCTAATGTATCTCTCGGTCCAGCTCCTAGAAGAGGTATTCTTGATAAAAATGGTGCAGGCGTTGTAGGAGGTGGTGTATCTAAAAGTTATCAAACTAATTCATTAAAAGTCTTAAATAATATCAAAAAGACTATAAAAAGAATAACGCCTCAACTTCCAAAAAAAGTTCTTTCCGACGGTACTGTAAGTCAGGTATCAATTGTACCGTTTTATGATCGAACAGTACTGATTTTAAAAGCCTTAGGAACATTAAATTCTACATTGATTGATGAAATTCTTGTGGCTATTATTGTTGTAATTTTTATGGTAAGACATTTTAGGCTATCAGCTATAATTTCCCTAGTTGTTCCATCTGCTATTTTGATATGTTTCATATTAATGAAACTCGTAGGGGTTACTGCGAATATAGTGGCTCTTTCCGGTATTGCTATTGCAATAGGTACGATAGTAGATATGGGGATTGTAGTATGTGAAAATATTTTAAAGCATTTGGATGCAGCTGGACCTAATGATAACCGTTTATTAGTTGTGCTGAACGGAGCATCTGAGGTCGGAGGTGCTTTATTGACATCTGCAATGACAACTATTATTGGTTTTCTACCTGTCTTTGCATTACAGCATGCAGAAGGTAAAATGTTTAAACCCTTGGCTTTTACAAAAACTTTTGCTATTGGGGCGGCTGCTGTTGTTGCTATTACCATTTTGCCAGTGCTGGTGCATATGATATTATGTTCAAAGATAACCGGAAGAGTTATAAAAAAAAGTTTATTGATTTTGTTTTTGATTTTATCTTTGGTACTTCTGATTTTTTACAGTTGGCTCTTAGGAATCATTATTGCTGTAGTTTCTGTCTATATCTATTTTAAGAATAGAATACCTGTAAAAACTGACAAATTCATAATGCTTTTATCTTATATTATCGGAATAGTATTAGTTAGCTATATACTAGCAGAGCATTGGCTCCCTCTAGGTCCTCAGACTGGTATTTTTATTAATCTGATTTTTGTTTTGCTAGCTATTGGGTTGTTATTGTTTTTCTTCCACATATTGCAAATTTATTATGCATCTGTTTTAAGGTTCTGTCTGAATAATAAAACTCTGTTTTTGATAATTCCGTTGTGTATGATTCTGTTTGGGATTATTTGCTGGATAGGTGTTAAGCCTATATTAAATAAGTTTCCTAAAACTATTAGAAATTCAGGAATAGCATCTGCTGCAGTTTCTTTGTTTCCAGGATTGGGAAATCAATTTATGCCTGCTTTGGATGAAGGAGCATTTTATTTTATGCCTTCATGCATGGCAACAGCAGGTATCGAAGCAATGGAAGATATACTGAAAAAACAGGATCTAGGAATAAGCAATATTCCAGAAATTGGTGATTCTGTAGGAAAAGCAGGACGATCTGAAACTGCGTTGGATGATGCGCCTCTTTCCATGGTAGAGACTTATATAAATTATAAATCAGAATATATAACTGACTCTTATGACTTTGTTAAAAGGTATAAATATGATCCCCATGTTAATGACTATTTTAGGGACATTGATGGTAAAAAAGTTCATGCTCTGGATGGAAAACCGTATTTAGTAAGGGGAAAATTTATAAGAAATAGTGATAATAAGTTAATCCCGGAGTCGGGAGGTATGGCTTTTAGACAATGGAGACCTGCACTTGAACCTAGTTTAAATCCAGGTAGGGAATATTGGAAAGGAATAACAAACACGAGAGAAATATGGGATCTTGTTGTAAAAAAATCCCAATTGCCAGGAGTGACTCAACCTCCTATGCTGCACCCTATTCAGGCTAATATTATGATGGTTCAAAGCGGAATGAATTCAAAAATGGGAGTTGTTGTGTATGGTCCTGACCTCCAGAGTATCCAGGATGCTGCATATTCTATGGCAGAAATAATGAAAAAGGTTAAATCAATAATACCTGAAACAGTCTTTGCCCTACGTGTGATAGGAAAACCGTATATTGATATAACTATTGACCGAAAAGCGATTGCTCAATATGGAATTACAATAGGTCAGGTTCAGGATGTAATAGTAACTGCTATTGGGGGAAAGACAGCAACTTATACTGTTCAGGGACTAGAAAGAAATGCGGTAAGAGTAAGATATCAAAGAGAATTGCACGATAATTTTGAAAATTTGGAAAATGTATTGGTTGCAGCACCTGATGGATCAAGGATACCTCTTCCTTTACTTGCAGATATCTCTTATGAACCTGGACCGCAGTCCGTACTTAATAGAAATACTTCTATTATGTCATATATTTATTTTGCGAATAATCCTAACAACTCTGCAATAAAATCAGTAGAAGATGCAATGGCGATTCTTGATGAATATCAGAAGAGTGGCAAACTTAAATTGCCTAAAGGTGTTTATTATGAGTTTATTGGAGATTATTTAAATCAGTTGAGTGCTGCTAAACGGTTAAGATTAATTGTTCCAATTGCAATGATTGTAATATTTATAGTTCTATATTTGCAGTTTAAATCTTTTTTAACAGCAATAATCGTCTTTCTCGGTATTCTTGTTTCATGGTCAGGCGGTTTTATTATGGTATGGCTTTACGGACAAAAATGGTTTTTGAATTTTACGTTTGCAGGGGTTAATTTTCGAGATTTATTTAATCTGCAAACAATTTATTTGAGTGTTGCAGTATGGGTGGGATTTCTCGCACTATTTGGTATTGCAGCAAATGACGGTGTTATTATGGCTACCTATATAAGGGAATATATTCAAGATAAGAAAATAAAGACAAAGTCAGAAATTCATGATCATATTGTTTACGCCGGTAAACGAAGAGTACGACCATGTCTAATGACAACCGCCTGTACAATTTTGGCACTACTGCCTATACTCACGTCCAAAGGAGTGGGAGCCGATATCATGATACCAATGGCAATTCCTATTTTTGGAGGTCTTGTTTTTGAGATAATTACTATGTTTGTAGTTCCTACACTGGGGGCATTAAGATGTGAATTAAAGTTGAAATTTGAACAGAAAAAAGATGATAATTCAGAAAAATATGTGGAAATGTAAATTTTAAACTAAATTTTAAACTAAATTTTCATATAAAATATATTATAATGAATATTTAAAAAAGATTTGATCTATTTATGAATAATATGATAATTATAACGTTACTATTAATTTTTCTGGGGATGATTGTAATGCTATTGAGCATACTCAAGTCATTTTCTGCTGTGGGAAATACAGATTGGTTTTTGCTTAAAACTAATGATAAAATAAAATCTTTGTATAAATTTCACCAGCTTCTTATGATCTTCTTTTTCTTTGGATATCTTTTTGTATTTTCTTTTATTATTTTGAAAATTACGATTATTAACATGCTTTTTGTAGGTATAATTTTTTTCTTCGGTGCTGTTTTTGTGTTTCTGGGGATATTTATTTATTCCTATATGCTCTCAGTCTGTAAAAAACAGCATGTAGAAGTTCTGGATAGGAACGAAGAACTAATAAAAACAGAAGATGCGGTAATTTTTATTCTTGCTTATATGGCTGATCTTAAGGATTATAAAGCAGAAAGAAAAAATTTTGAAAAATTTTCACTTTATGCTAAAACACTTGCTAAAGAATTGCAGAAAAAAAATAAATATTCTTCTATTATTACAGAAGAATATATCTCTAATCTAGTAAAAGCTACCCCTTTATACAACATAGGCAAACTTGGTATATCAGATGTAATTTTACAGAACGAGGAAGAACTTTCGCCGGATGAATTTAAAGAAATGAAAAAACATTGCGAATGGGGAGTTGATATATTAAGTAAAGCAAAAGAACAGTTAAGAGTTAGTTCTTTTTTCCCAATAGCAATTCAAATTGCTTATTCCCATCATGAGAGATGGGATGGTAAAGGATATCCACGCGGTTTACTAAAAGAAGAAATACCCCTTTCAGCACGTATAGTCGCTGTAATTAATGTTTACAGTAAACTGATCTCAAATAAATATCGATCTTCAATGTCTGAAACTTGTCAGGTTATAAATGAAGGCAGAGGAAAGCAGTTTGATCCAGATGTTGTGGATGCTTTTATCGAAGTAAAAGACATTTTCTCAAAAATAAGTACTTACTGATAAAAGATAATTTCTACTTGCAAAAACAATTGATATTTGTACTTTTATGTCTATTTAATGTACATATATGTCTATAAAATAACGTTTATGTTAAATCATTATTGAAAAGATATTATTATTATTTATTTTATCTCTAAGATAAAAGGGTTGAATCTTTAATTTTAGATTTCAATTATTTATTATAAAATAAAGTTTTATTCTATTTGAGAATATTTATTATTGTTATTTTACTGAAAAATTATTACTTGCAATGCCTACTTGGGAGATGAATAGAAAATGGGTAGTATTATCATAGTTACATTATTGCTTATTTTTATTGGTGCTGCAATAATGTTTATGAGTATTTTAAAATCAGTCAAAGCATTGAGATATGCTGATTGGTTTATATTAAACAGTAATTTTAAAATACTTTATCTATATAGATTTCATCTTCTCCTCATGTTTTTTTTCCTGGTAGGCTACATTGCAGTGTTTACAACTATTTTAATGAAAGTTTCAATTGTAAGCCTTCCTTTTATAGGCACAATATTCTTCTTTGGTTCTGTTTTTGTTTTCATGGGAATATATATATACTCTTATATGCTGTCTATCTGTAAAGAAAAACATAATAGTGTTTTACTGAAAAACAGTCAGCTGATAGAGACCGAAGATGCTATAATTTATATGCTGGCATATCAGAGTGAACTTAGAGACTCAGAAACAGGACAGCATATTGAAAGAACTGCAAAGGTAGTTAAACTTCTTGTTGAAAAATTAGCATATAATCCCAAATATGCACCATTAATTACCGACAGTTACGTGAAAAACATAACAAAATCTGCTCCGCTTCATGATATTGGAAAGATCAGCGTACCTGATGCAATTTTGCAAAAACATGGTAAGTTATCTGAATTTGAATATGAGGAGATGAAAAAACATTGTGTTTACGGTGCTAAAATTCTTAATAAAGCTAAAGATAAAATTAGTTTTAAATCTTTTCTCCCAGTAGCTGTAGAATTAGCATATTATCATCATGAGAGATGGGATGGGAAAGGATATCCCCGTGGTCTTCAAAAAAATGAAATTCCTCTCTCTGCGAGAATTATGGCTGTTGCTGATGTATATGATGCTTTAGTTTCAGAAAGATATTATAAGCCTGCTTACTCTTCATCTAAATCATGTAGTATAATAGAAAATGAGAGGGGAAAGCAGTTTGATCCTGATGTAATAGATGCTTTTGTAACAGTGAAAGATGATTTAGAAAAAATCTACTTCTGATATTTCTCAATTACTGAATTAGCTTTTTTTACAGATATATTTGAATAAATATTAAAAATAAAACGGCCCAACGCTATAACAATGAATTGAGCCTATTATTTTACCAGTTTTTATTCAAAATCTTTTTTTAGTATATTAATTAATTCTATATTATCAGTCCATAATATATTTTTAGCTAAGTCTTCCTGAGTCCATTCTTTAATTGTAGGGATGGAATAACTGGCATCAGAATTAAAAATACCGCTATGAGTTCTTCTTAATTTGAATAATGCCGCTCCACAGCCCAGATCTTTGCCGATATCATGGCACAAAGTTCTGATATATGTTCCTTTTGAACATGAAACAGTAAAATCAATATGAGGAATATTTATTGAATTAATCTCAATACTATGAATAGTGATAGGGACAGGGGCACGTTCTACTTCTTTACCTTCTCTGGCCAATTTATATAGGCGTTTGCCATCTATTTTTTTAGCTGAAACCATTGGTGGTATCTGCATAATATTACCAACAAATTTTTTTATGCTTAATGAAACTGCTTCAGGAGTAACATTGCTGTAATCATTTGTTGCTGTAACTTTACCATCCATATCCTGACTGTCGGTTTCAGTTCCGAGCAGCATTGTTGAACTGTAGGTTTTATTATCCGAACTTAACCGTTGACTAATTTTAGTTGCTTTGCCTAAAACAAGAATCAGAAGACCTGTTGCTGCTGGATCTAATGTTCCGCAATGTCCTACTTTTTTGATATTGAATCTACTTCTAACAAAACTAACAACATCATGACTGGTCCATTCTTCGGGTTTGTCTACCAGAAGTATTCCAGATTCCATAAACGGTGGGTATGGATGATTTTTTCTGCCCATTATTAATAATCCTAAATTATGCGATTAATGTTTCTAAATAATCAACCCAAGCATCCATACCTTCTCCTGTTTTGGCACTTAATTCAAAAATGAACATTCCTGGGTTTATCTCTCTCATATATTGTCTGCATTTCTTTAGATCCCAGTCCAAATGAGGTATTAAATCAGTTTTAGTTAATACAGCAATTCTGGCATCTGAAAAAAGAACAGGGTATTTAATTGGTTTATCTTCTCCTTCTGTAGTTGATAGGAGAGCTATTTTAAAGTCTTCGCCTAATTCAAAAGCAGCTGGACAAATTAAATTTCCCACATTTTCAATAAATAGTATTTGAGTATTGTCTTTGATAACCAGAGATAAAGCTTCAGATACCTGCTCAGCATTAATATGACATGAACTGTGTGTTTCTATTTGATGAACATTGTCACATTTATCTTCCAGTCTTTTAGCATCGTTATCAGTACTTTGATCTCCTACTATTACAGAGCAGTTTACTTTACCTTTTAATCTTTCCAGTGTCTTTTCTAAAAGTGTAGTTTTGCCTGAACCTGGAGAAGAAATAATATTAACAGTAATAATACCTTTATCTTTTAGGAAGTTTTTGTTCTTAGCAGCAAACTCATCATTTTTAGCAAGTATATTCTGTTCCAGTGTTACTACTCTTGAGCCTTCATGATCATGTGTGTGTTCGTGGGTATGGTCATGTGAATGTTCGCTTCCATGCGGATGAGGGTGTGTGTGGCTATGAGTATGTTCATTATTGTCGTGATCATGAGTATGGAAAAACTTTTTTTCATTGCCTTCCTGGCAACCGCAATCTAAACACATTATTCAATCTCCATTGATTTGATTAAAAATTCTCTTCCTTGAGTAAAAGTAACATTTCTTGAACCGCAGCTTCCACATTTAACAAGTGGAATGTCTAGCTCTGTTGTTTTACTGCATTCTGAACATAAAACTATTCCTGGAAGTTGTTCTACAATTAGTTTGCTTCCTTCCATTTTAGTTCCTTCTGTGACGATTGGATATGCAAATTCAAAAGGTTCTTTTTCTACTCCTGAAAAATATCCCATTTGGACAGTAACAGTAAATATTTTATTTACTTTTTCTCTTTCG
>DASCNA010000040.1:0-1680 GCA_036011305.1 Victivallales bacterium | reverse complement strand
TGCCATAAAGAAACTATTTGTTTAATTAGCACTCCAATTTATGATGAGAGAGTTGGGCATGCCAAAAATCATGAAATTAACGGAATAATACAAGAATTTAAATATGATGAATTAAAGGAAATCATAAAAAGAAATGGATTTGAAATACATGATACTTTTGGAACATTTGCTTCGCAACGGGATTATAAACCAATAATGAATGAATGGCAAAAAGAAATGTTTAAAGAATTATCAAAATATTATGACTCCAACTTAATTAGTAATATCATGGCCCCGTTTTTTCCAAAACAATCGCGAAATTGTTTATGGATTTTAAAATTAAGACAAAATCCACATAAAACATGCACAAATATACAAATAGAAACTCCACAGGAGACGACTGATGTAATAAAAACTAATTCTTATATAAATCCATGTTCAAATTGTAGAAGTTTAAATATTCATGAATATAATGATTGTTTTTTTTGTTTAGATTGTAAAAAAAGAGATTATAAACCAAATTATAAGGCTCCAAAAAATAGTAAGGTTTATATAGATGTGATGAGTGGTTTTACTAATAAAATGAGTGGTAATAAAGGGGGACGAAAGCGATATTTTCCAGGTGTATAATGAATAATAGAGATGATATTTTAAAAGAGGACCATAGTTACTTTGAAAAAATTGTGGATGAGTGTAGAGAATTGCGTTGGAAAAAACTTAATGATTATGGGCAAACTTATTGTGAATATGGTTATGTTGGTTTATTAGTTAAGTTAGGCGATAAATATGGCCGTCTTAAACAATTATATCATAAATCATTAAATAATGAAAAACCAAATTTTGAAACTTCGCGCGACTCTTTAATAGACTTAGTTAATTATTCAGTTATGGCAATTATGACACTTGACAAAGAAAACAAAAATGGAAATAATAAAAGGTAAAAACGCAGATGAATTATTTATTAATGCTTCTAATGCATTAATAAAAAGAGGACATAGAAGAGCACCGAGAGGACTTGAAACTCTGGAATTAAATGATGCTTGGCTGGTTTTAGAAAATATTAATGAATGTGTTGTTAATTTACCAGAAAGAAATCTTGATTTAAATTATTTACATGGTGAATTAGAATGGTATAAAAGCGGAAGTTTAGATGTAAAAGATATTGAAAAATACTCAAAATTTTGGACAAAATTAGCAGATAGTAATGGCACTGTTAATTCTAATTATGGATTTTTAGCATTTAAAGAAAAATTTGCCGGAAAATCTCAAGTAGAATGGTGTGTTGATAAAATTAATGAAGATAAACAAACAAGACAAGCTATTATTAATTATAATCAACCTAGACATAAATATGAGGGAAATAAAGATTTTGTTTGCACTATTAGCCAATTGTTTAATATCAATCAAGATAATAAATTAGAGTCCAGAACATTTATGCGAAGTAATGATTTAATTTATGGATTAACATATGATTTACCTTGGTTTTGTTATACTCAGGCAGAAATTGCTAATAGAACTAATAATGAAGTAGGACAATATAAACATTATGCTGCTTCATTACATGTTTATGAAAAACATTTTGATATGTTAGAAAAAATAGCAAATCACGGGCAAAGTTTATTATTTAAGCCCCCCATCGTTTCCAGTGGAACTTTTCCGGAGGTAAGTAAGTAAGTAAGTATATATATATATAAATATATA
>DASCNA010000039.1:0-28979 GCA_036011305.1 Victivallales bacterium | reverse complement strand
TTATATATTTTACAAAATCTAATATCTGATTTATTTTATTATAAAGAAAATAAATAACAGAGAGGATATAAAAGATGAAAAAAATGAATATAGCAAAATATCTTATATTACTTTTGATATTCTTAAGCTTTACATGTTATGCATACCAAATAGATAATAACAGAGAAGTAGTAAATCAGATAAATCTGAATTATCATCAGGATAATTATGCCTATCCAAATAATATAACATATAGACAGTTAAGTTATTTAAACAACCAAAGTGTATATACTCAATTCAATAAAATACAAAATTATGTTATTAAAAGACTTAACCAGAAGATGGAACAATACCCGAAGAATATGTGGTATTTTGTGGAACAGGGATGGATGAATATATCCATAGGTAGATTTCAAAAAGCAGTTACTCTGTTTGATAAATCTATAGAAATAATGCCGACATCATCAGCTTATTTTGGACTTGGAATGGCATATAATAATCTTGGCAAAACCAAACTTGCTAATGAAGCATATCATTATGGTCTATCTTTTAAGCCTGAAAATATCACAAACAAATTCATACAGGGTCCTATATTCAGCAGAGGAATAAACTCTAAGTTAGATAACACAAATCTGGGAATAGACACATACAATATTATAAGTTATAGAAATTCTAAAGAAATTAATTCTGAATTGAAATCATGTTTCACCCTATTACTTACCAGACAAAAATACAAAGCTATTGAAGCTTTCAGGAATTATCTGGAAACTGATCCGAATTCAGTTATAGGATTAATTGGACTTGGCTATTCCTATTTTAACTCAGGAAATGAGCATAGTGCTATTCAGACCTTCCAAAAGGCACTTAATCTAAATAGCAGATCAGCGGCAGCTTTAACAGGTATAGGCAGAGTAGAATTCAGAGAAGGTGATTTTGATAAAGCAATTTACTATTTCAATAGAGCGCTGGAAATAAATCCGAAATCTGAAAGCGCATATTACGGAAAACTACAAACAGTTAGATTTATGCACCTAAAAAATAGAGAACTTAATTCAATTTAAAAATAATTAATCTGGCATCTAATTAACAGAGGTAAGTACTATGAAAAAGAAAATTTCAAATACAGAAAAAGAAGAAAATAATATAGAAACAACTGATGATGAAACAAAAAATAGCATTAACACTCATATGAAGTTCAGGAAAATAAGATTAACTAAATTGAAGTTAATTATACTACTGGTATTCACCGTAGTCGGTATGGGAATCGGAGGATATTGCTACTACTATTTCTCTCATTATGTTTCTACAGACGATGCATTTATAGGTGGTCAACCTGTTTACATAAGTCCTCAAATTTCAGGTAATGTAAAGAAAATTTTCATCACAAATAACGAACATGTTAAGGCTGGACAGCTATTACTCGAAATTGATCCTAAACCGTTTGATTTAAATCTTGAACAAGCTAAGGCACAGGTAGAAGTGACAAAATCTAAACTTTTATCAGCTGAAGCTGAATATATGATCGCAGTAGATGCTCAAAATACAGCAGCAGTAGATATGCATAGAAATCAAATACTAATGGCTGGAACTATGACAGGTTCGGCTATAAGTCAGGAAAAATTTGAACACAGCATATCAATTTATGAGGCAACAGTTTCTGGAGTAAAAATGAAGAGTGCTGCTATACTTCTCGCAAAATCAAATCTAAAAAAAGCAATAGTAAAACTTGAACAGGCTAAACTTAACTTGTCTTATACAAAAATCTACGCCCCAATAAACGGAAATATAACGAGAAAGAAAATTAATTTAGGGTCTTACGTCACACAGGGAAAACCAATCCTTGCCTTGGTATCAGATAATAAATGGATAAATGCAAACTTCAAAGAAACTCAACTTACACATATGAAAGTTGGACAACCAGTCAATATTTATATTGATGCATATCCCGGAATTACTTTTAAAGGTCATATACAAAGTTTACAATCAGGAACCGGGGCCGAATTTAGCTTGCTTCCTCCTGAAAACGCAACTGGAAATTTTGTTAAAGTTGTTCAGAGGGTACCTGTAAAAATAGTATTCAACAAAATGCCAAACCCAATGAAATACTTTTTAGCATTAGGCATGTCTGTTACGCCAACGGTAAAGATTTGATGTCATCAAGAAAATATCGTAAAGCATTATTTCACTGTAAGCATAAGTAATTAATGGCAAGTAAAATGTTTTTATGATTAAAAACGGAGGGAGACATTTCATTATAAACATATCAATATATATATAACCATTAAAGATTTTATATAAATAATATTAAGAACAAAGATTCAAAATTTAAAACTGTGTCTATAAGCGACAGGGGAAACATTCATTTTTTTCTTAAACATTCTGCTAAAATAGAATCTGTCACAAAAGCCGGTTTTATGTGCAATTGAATCAATACTGTCTGAAGAATAATGCAGAATAATACATGCTTTTTCAATTCTGCGTTTGAGGATATATTTCTGAGGAGATCTGCCTACTTCGTTTAAAAACAGACGTGAAAAAGCGTTAGTTGACATATGTATTATTTTAGCAAGTCTTACGTTTGATAAATCAGAAGCCAAATTATTATCTATATGCTTAATTATTTTTTCAATTCTCGGTTCTGTAGTAAGAACCATACATTTTTCTTTCGGTATGAAGTTTAATAATTCAAGTATCAGTGAATAAATAAGCATACTTACATAACGGTCATAACTTAAATAATCTTCATTCAAGTCAGGAATTAATTTATCAAGGATTAATTGAACATGAGAAGATATATTAAATTCTAGAATTTGAGGTAAAATAGCATCATAGGGTAACCCCAAAGAAAAATGGACAAAGAAATGTTTTAATTTACCATTTAAATCAGCTCGCTTATTATTAATAATATAACTATTAATGGATTCACCTAAAAGAAAATCACTGTTCGCAGGTGCTTTACGATCAGGATCATAATGTGTAGAATAAGCAGTATAAGGAGGGATCAGATATATTTTTTCAGGTATTAATTTGTATTCCACTCCCTGAAATGAAATCTTAGCCCCTGCTTTATTATTCCAGTATAATCTCCAATATGGAAATGATAAATTGTTATGCTCCCATACATCCATTACCCAGTAATGACAGCATAAAAGATTAACCTGCAGCCTTGAAAAATTCTGATTAACCGAAGACGGATCACCAGTATCAGGAACTTTGTAATATAGCATAATAACACACAAATTTTTATATAACAATAGTTTCTTAATTACAATAACACCAACTCTACCGTAATTCACCATCATTATTTAAAATATAAAGTGCAAAATATTTAAATTTGGATCGTTTCACATAAAGCACTTTATTTTATGTTTATTACTTATTCATCAGCCAATCAGTATTAAAATATGCATACTCAATTGTTTCTTTACCGTTTTCTACACATGAATATGTTAAATGAATCATACCATCAGAGGTCTGAAGAACTGAAGGATAACTATAAGAATTTCCTGTTTCTTCTGGAGCATATGCAATTGTTCGCTTATAATCCCATGTACTCCCCTGATTTTCTGATAAAGCAGCTGTTAATCTATACCTTCCGTCTTTAAGATCATTTGATACCATAAGCCAGTCACCATTATTAAGCTTAATAACTTCAAGGCTGGAACCTGGATTTGGAATATCAGAATATACTGCAGCAGACCATGTTTCACCAGAATCTGTAGAAGTACTTATCTGAACATGATGACCAGAACCGCTATCTCTACAGTAGGCAACTAAAGTTCCATCATTTTTTTCTACAATACTAGGTTGAATAGGTCCTAAACCGACTATTGGTTTACTGGCCATCCAACTCTTACCATTATCATCACTTATAGCAACTAAGGACATATTGAAACCATCAGAATATAATGGAAGTAAAATTCTTCCTTTTTTACTATGCTGTAAAACTATAGGATGAATCCTGGTCTGCCATCCCTTTTGGCGTTTGACAGGATCCTTTGCTGCTTCTTCAACCAGCTTATAATATGGAGGTGCGTAATCAGCCCAAATTGGATCATATCCCTTATTTTCTTTCAGCCAGTCAAAACCTGCAACTGTTGTATCATAAAAAATATCTCCAGGCACCATTGTGATTATGCCTTGAGTGTTCCACTTAGGAGAACCGTTAGGATTAATATCATTTACATTAGCTTTTTCATAATGCAAAATAGCATCATGCCATTCATTATTTTCTACTGCAATCCAGTAAAGCCATATTGTTCCATTATTTTCAAAAAGAACAGGGTTACAATCAGGAACATTCGGGGTATCTGCCATTTCAAAAGGCTTACTCCATGTTTTACTTCCATTAACAAGCCTAGCTCCCTGAACAATTACATCGTTGGCATGACGTTCACCTGAACCGTAAAACCAGCAGGCAAGCAAATCACCATTTGGCAAAGCAATAATACTGCTTGAATGGGTATGTTTCTCCTGAGGAGGAAAAATTGGTTCTTTTGAAAAGACCTGACTCTGATCTGCACAAGCCATAGAAATTAAACCAAAAACTAATGCGACACTTAAACAAATTTGTTTCATACAACTCCCTATGCATAAATATAGTAACTTTTAAATATCCTTTAAGATACAAAGAATACTTGTTAAATAAATTCATAATTGTTAAAAAAATAGAATGTATCATCTTTGTAAGCGTAAAAGTATGAAAAGATTATACTTAAAGTACTTAAAAAATTAATGAATATTATTGATTCAAACCCAATTTTAATATTCGTTAATGCTATAAACAATCAATAAAATACTATTCACCTACAAGTATCTTTTTTGGTGATATGGCAATTTCATCAATTGATATCGGCCTTCTGATAAGAGAATAGCTTATTGCACCAATTATGCAGAATAAGCCGCTTGTAATAAATACCCAGTTAAAATTATTCCCTGTGAGAAAAAGTATCACACCGGTACCGATAGGGGCAAGTGTAGCACCAATAAAATTGGCAAAATTCTGTATTCCTCCAAACGTTCCAACAGCCTCTTCAGGTGATAAATCCCCTACTAAAGCCCACACTACACCAGGAATCATATTATATGCAAATAGGCTGACAGTAATAAGCGTCATTACAATGAATAAACTGTTCACATAATTTATCGGTATTGCTACAATACCTGAAACTAAGCATGCACCGATTATAATAACAAGCCTTGATTTTATGGGTTTCATCCCCTTTTTTATAAAATAATCAGATAAATAGCCACCAATCATCACAGCAAAAATGGATGCTATAAATGGTATAGCTTCATATATACCTGTTTTTGCTAAACTTAAATGTTTGTCTTTAATTAAATAGTCAGGCAGCCAGGTTAAATAGAGCCAAAATACATATGATGATCCCATATTACCGATAATTATCCATATCATAGTAGGATGTTTAAACAGTTTCCATATATTGACTTTTACCTTTTTAAGTTTTGCTTCTTTTGAAACTCTGGCAATTTCAGATGACTGTTTGATTTTGCCCGTATCATCTTTTCTATAAAATATTATCCATATTACTCCTACAATAAGGCCTAGAATACCTAGAATAATAAACATTCCGCGCCAACCTGTAAACAGCATTAAAACTACTAAAATAGGAGGTGCTATACCATTTGCTATCCTAGGTCCAAGGTTAATCACAGAGGCGGCCACACCTCTCTCGCTAGGCTTGAAATAATGCTGAGCAACTTTCCCTGCTATTATAAAAAACGGAGCTTCAGCTATACCAAGAAGAAC
Organism: Victivallales bacterium; assembly: GCA_036011305.1. GTDB lineage: Bacteria > Verrucomicrobiota > Lentisphaeria > Victivallales > GWF2-38-69 > DASCNA01. The sequence continues at coordinate 23,230 of DASCNA010000039.1, read as the reverse complement.
TCTGGCTAAATACATTGTAAAAAAGCCAATCACCAAACCTCCAAGTATTGAAGAGAGCGACCATAGAACAATACTGAATAAAAATAATTTATTTATACCAAATTTATCTACAAGCCATCCTGAAGGAAGGCTTGCAAGTGCATACGGCCACATAAAAGCAGATAAAAGAAGCCCCATTGTAACGCTGTCAAAATGAAAATGCGCAGCAATTGTGGTATTTGCAAGGCTTAATGTTGATCTGTCAAGATAATTTACTAATGCTCCCAATAGAAGAATTGCCACAAGAATCCATCTATACTCTATACGAGAAAAAAAACCTTTTTTTGCCCCATCTTTTTTCATATACTTCCCCTTAATGTATAAAAAATATAAAATCTAATTTAATAATAATTTATTTAGATTATTTCTGCAGTAAACCCAATTTAATAAGGTTTTCTTTTACTTTCATTTGTTCTGGTTCCTTGAAAGCATGGAATGGTTCTGCTGTAGCATCACTGCATAATCCAAGGAGAGACAATGCACATTTAATTCCTTTAATCAGACTTGAGCCATATCTCCCTACACCGTAGATACTGAGACATACATCAATAATTTCTTCATGAAGTTTTCTCATTTTATCATAATCTTTAACCAATGATGCTTCATAAAGTTTAACATAAAGTTCAGGATAAAAATTGGCTCCGCCATGAACACCTCCGTCAGCCCCCATCATTAAAGCTTCACAGATCAGCTGTTCATAACCGACAAGCATAGAAAAATTATCATGTCCTTTTAAAGCTTTTTTTACATAATGAAAATATGTCATATCGCCAGAACTGTCTTTTAGCCCATGCACCAATGGATGTTCGGCTATGCTAGCAACAGTATCAGGTTCTAATTTTATTTTAGTATTACTTGGAATGTTATATAAATATAAAGGTAAGTTTATTTCATTAAGAATATCAAAATAATATTCTTTTAATTCTTCCTGGCCTGCAGGAAAATAATACGGTTGGGTTAATACGACTGAATGTGCACCGCATTTCTCTGCTTTATGTGCAAGCTTTACTGATTCGTCAAATATTGTATCAGCTATTCCAACAACTACAGGCACCCTGTTTTTAACAATCTTACAGGTCCTTTCAACAAGTTCATTTCTAATATTGTAACTTAAACTCGGAGCTTCACCTGTAGTTCCAAGGATAAACAACCCATGAACACCACCTTTTATTATGTGTTCTATTAGCTTTTCGAGTCCTTCGCAGTCTAATTTGCCCCTTTCCAGTAATGGCGTTACCATCGGAGGTATAATACCTTTTAACAATTGCGTCATTTATATTCTCCCAAAAATCATTCTGTTGGTTTAGATTTGTCGACAGTCAATATTAAATTAATCTCTTTTTTTGATAAAAAAAATAGTATATTGCATAATTATATGTATTTGGTACATATACTTGTGTGTATTTTAAACATAACTAATCACTATTCAGTATTTCATCATAATCGTTAATTATACTGAAAAGTTTCGGTAAGGCTAATTTTAGATAAATCTCTTAAATCTAAAGTTATTCTTTTTAAAGATAAAAGTACATGAGAGCATTGGAGTTTAAAATCAATGTTAAATTTCCTCAATATACCCTTTTCTCTAAGTTCCTGAAGAAACTTGTCAATAAGTTCCTCTTCCTTTATTAAAAGTAATTGTACTCTTTTTCTTTTTTGCTCTGAATTAATCTGAATTGACAGCTCAATATTTTTATAAAAATGTTTCAATATTTTTGGGTGATGTTTTTCTATAAATTCAATAACACCTTCGTCTGTTAATCTAATTAATGATAGCTTATTGCAAATTCTTCTTATATGTATTACCCAGTTACCGACGTTTTCTAGATCCTCAGAAGATAAATCCTGCTGCATTTTCAAATTATTCAATACTGCTTCAATACTGCTTATATCAATAAATTTATCATATTGTCCCTTATCATTATCTTTTGAAACGTAAGCATCAATACGTTTTAAAACATGTTCATTTAAAGCAGCAAGTTTCTTTTTCAGGTTCACTATCATATTATCAGGCCAAATTATAAAATTAACAATCCACATACAGCATATTGCCAATATAATTCCGGCAAGTCTTTCTATAACTGGAGCAAAAGAGGTCTCAACAGTAAAACTACCTGCAACACACATTAAAAAAGCTATACCTGCCTGCAGCCCTATATAAGCAACACCTGGCTTTGCAGTGTATATATATGCTGTAAAGAAAGTAATGAAAAAAATTATAATTAACATAATTCACGAGGTCTCTACACCAAAGCTCAAAATAAACATCCCTACAGCGCCCCCAAGTAGACACCCCATCATTCTAAGAATCCCTTTATGACAACTTGTAATAATATCGATCTGTGATGCAAAAACAGCTATAATAGCAACTGTCATATTTAAGTAACCACCTGGAACTTGAAGCCATAAGCAGAACCAAAAAGTAAAAAGTACACCGCATGAAGCTTTGATTCCATGTATGACAACTGGTATATATATTGGAAGTTCATACGAAAAGAATTTGATAACAATATAATCATCTTTGTCAGAATCTATCTTTGTAAAACCTGATATTTTGTTTTTATATTTGAAACCATTTCTTAATACATATACAAAATCATTATAGAATGATTCAAGAAAATAAAAAATTTCATGGAAGTTCATTATTTCTTCCATTGAATAAGATTTATTATATTCAGATGAGGCAGAGTAGGCAGACTTTATATCTTTAAAAATATTCTTCATTTCTATAAACAGACGAATCAATTTTTTGTCATTTTCAAAATATTGAATTTGTGACATTCTTTCTAAATTTGAAATAACCATTTGTAGCAATTTTTTATAATGATTGGGATATTCAGACTCTTTCATCTCTAGTGAGCTATTATAAATAACTTTCAACTGCCTCATTTTATATTCTAAAATTTGGAACATAGTTTCTAATTCAAGTCTATGATTTCTAAACAGTTTTTTTTCCAATTTAGCACTTACAACTAGACTGTTATTAGATTTAATAACTCTGAGTAGCTCAGATATATCATTATTAATCTTCACTGGATTATATTTTTTTTCTGAATACTGATATAAAAAATCTTTAATCAAAAGGACAGTTCCTGAAAGCAGGTTTTTTGAATTTACTATTAATTCATCTCCTGCGTATCGAGGCCATAAAATAATATTTACAAACCAGGATACCAAAACACCAATAGCTATATCTGCTGCCCTGTAATATGCGATATGCAGTGGAAAATCACCGTAGGGATTTGATAATGCTACCATTCCCATCAATACCGCATTGGCTAGCATATACATCCAAAAATACCCGATTTTAGACTGAAAGCCTAAATAAAATCCTAAAAATACTCCTAAAAAAATAAATACTGAAAACAGTATAGGATTCTGTATACAATAACCAAGAAAGAACAGCATAAGCACACACCCTATAGCACAACTCAATGACCGCATCCAGCCTTTAGCAAAACTTGCCCCGACATCAGGTCTCATCATTACTAATGCGCTAATTCCCCCCCAAAATGGAAAACCAAGTTCTAAATAATTAATTAAAGCAATAGTAAGTGCGCATGCAAGAGCAGTCTTAATAGCTAACTTTGTCTGAAGACTATTCCAAGTAAAATTTTTTACAAGATGATCAAAGTCTTTATAAATAAGATTACAATGATAGTTTACAGACATATTTAGATTTCAAAATTTAGAGTTTATATAAGAATAATTCATTAAATTAAAACCAGATATTTAAGATAAGCAACAGTGCAATAATAACTATAAAAAGAATTGTTCCATGCAACAAGATATCTGTTAATGTAAACTTTTCATCATTAGTTTTTTTATCTTTACTGCACATATCTAGCTTATGATTCAATTTAAAATATTCGTAGCTAAAAGTAAATAATACACAATTATAATACTATAAAAGTTCTAGCATTAGCTCCTTCTGCAAACTTTATATCTTTAGGCAGATTATCAAATTTTATCCTTACAGAAAATCTCCGTTGCAATCTTATCCAGTCAGTAGTAGGTTCTATATAAGGAAGCAGCTTAGTTTTATCCTTAGTTCTACTTGTACCTCTCCCAATAAATTCAACTGTACCTTTAAAAAGCCTAAATGGATGCATGTCTGTGTATATATAAACTTTCTGTTCAGGTTTAATATGTCTAATAACACTCTCCTTATAATTTGACATAACCCACCAATAACCATCTTGAATTAAAACAAACATCGGTTCTCCTTCCCCTGCATAGTCTCCTGGCCTAACATTAAAATTTGTTATATAACCATCAGCAGGTGCATATATTTGTGCCTGTTCTAATCGGTATTCAGCCATAGCTACCTGAGATTTGATTGAGTCAATACTGATTTCCTGAGAATTAATCATCTCTTCCCAGTATTGGCACTGTTCCTTTCCTTCTGTGAGTTTATTTCTTGCATCATCAAGTTCGGATATTTTTTCTTCATATGACTGTTTTGATACTGCACCTGTAACAGAAAGTTTCTTATATCTTTCAAAGTTAAGTAGGGCAACATTGTATTCATTTGCAATAAATTTTAGTTTTTTCTGTGCCAATTCATATCTGGTATATAGTATTTTCAGCTGTGATTTTTCCTGTCTAAGAGAAGATTTTTTTACATTCAGCATCAACTGATAAGGATAAGGATCCAGCTGCATCAGAAGAGTTCCTTTCTTGACATACTGATTATCCTTGACATAAATATTCTGAATATGCCCTTTTACTCTTGGAGTCACTACTACCATATGAGCCCTGATATAAGCATCACTTGTATAAGCAAATACCCATCCATGGAATACAAAATAAATACCTATAACTGCAATAATTACTGAAAAAAATATGATAGTTATTTTTTTTCTTTTATTCATAACGCACCTTTCAGGAAACTGTATTAGAGTTATAACCTAACTAAGAGGTAGACAATGTCCCTAAAAAGTTAACCTTCATTCAGAATATACCAATGCTTACCTTTGACTATAAACGACTTCATTATCTTTGCACTGCCTAAAGGATTACCCCTTTCAGTAATGACAAAGTTATTCTTATTGCTAAGTATTTTTTCAAGCTTATTTACTTTGTTTATAACCTCCGCATCCTGGTTTAGGTAAAAATTAACTGCTCCCATGCTAACCTCATCAGGTCTGTAAAGATATAAAGTTTTATGACTGTTATCTATTGACTTATAACATTTATAGATAGGATAAAAAGAATATTTATTGTTAAACAGTACAGCAGTCATAATCCCGACAATAACAAAAATAATCAATAATAGAATTGAAAATCTTATTATAATCTTACGCCAGTTAAATTTAGAAAGGAAGAAACTCTCATTAATAATTTTCATTGCCATTATCGCAGTAAAAAGTGCCAATGGCGGATATAAAGGTAGAAGATATACTGATCTTTTAGCGCTGGATGTACATAGCAGAATAAAAGGAAAAATAAACCATGTAGTCACAAATCTCATATTAACATTAAGAGTAAAAAGATGACGATGCCTATGGGCAATAAGAACTATGATTACAAGAACAAAAATTACTGTCCATGGCAAAAACTGTCCAGGCAGTTTTTCAAAATAATAATAAAATGGATTATCATGCTGAGCATAGGAACCAGTAAAGCGGGCAATTGTATTTTTCCATGTTGCCGTATATGCTATTTCATAACCATGTCTTTCGTAAAGTTTCCATACCCACAATGCTGCAGGAACAAGGCATAGTATTGACCCTAGAATAAGCAGTATCCAGGATTTTATATATATTCTTTTATTCCAGATCATTTCACTAATCAACCAGAAAAAAAGAGCACAAGAAGGAATTGCCAGTCCAAGAAGTGATTTAGTCAGGATACCAAGTGCCATAGACGCACTAAAGGCTAAAAACAGGAGCAGTTTAATAATAAAACTGCTTTTCTTCTCAATTATATCTTTATGCAGAGCATAGAATGATGCCATAGCGGCAACAATAAACATGCACAGAGTCATATCCACAAGGCATCGGTTTGCTATTGCCCAGAATTGTGCAGAAGTTGCCAGAACTACTCCCGACAGAAATGATGTCAAAGGATCAAATCTCATTTTCAAAGTCAGAAGATATATAATTAGTACTGCAAAAATAGCAGCCAATCCAGAACAGAGTCTTGCGGTAAAAGCACTTCTGCCAAATGCATCAAAAAAACCTGCGGTAACCCAATAATATAACGGTGGATACTCAAGGAAAGGTTTGCCATTAAGCTTCGGCATTGACCAATCATCAGCTCTAGCCATCTCTGCAGATATGCCGGCAACTCTAGGTTCATCTGTCCGCCAAAGCCTTTTCTCTCCTATTGTTGGGATGAATAAAATAATAACGAAGGCAGCTAGTAGAAAAAAATATTTAACGCGTTTATCTGAAACAGCAGTACTGGACATATTCATTTTGTATTCTTTCTGTTCTAATTTAAGTAAAATTTAATAATTAACTATACTTACATGTTATCAAATAATTAATAATTAGTAAAGTCTCTCTAGTTCAAAATATTTTTTAATAAACAGTAATATCATTCTATTATCGGCAGGAATTACGCAAATATTATCTTAAACAGAGCAAAATCAAATGTTAAAGCATACTTTTTTTATTAAACTTATCATCCATGTTATCGCAGGGTCATCATTATGTTTTTTTCTCCACCACATAAAATAAGTTAACTCAGGAAATTCAAATGGAAGCGTTCTGTAAGCAAGATTATAAATACCGGCAAATTTTTTACTCATCCTTTCTGAACCAATGCATATAAAATCAGTACCTGGCAATATAGATAATGCTGCAATCATATGCGGAACAGTAAAATTCTTAGAATTAATAGGATAAATTTTACTGTTCATTTTTTTACCAAAAATAGTTTTCCAACCTTCAAATCTGTAATTCCAAATTAAATGCCGGTAATTTTTAAATTCATCAACCGTTAGTTTATCCTTAGAAAATATCGGATGATTCTTATCAGCAATACATACAATACGCTCTTTGAACAGAAGTTCCGACATAATATTTGCTGGAGCATCATATATTTCTGTACCAATAGCCATATCAATATTATTGGAATCCAGTTCATAAAAAAATCTATTATAATTTATTGTAGTGACATCAACTGTTATATTTGGTCCTATTTCTTTTAATTTTTCTATAATTCCTGGAAGCAAGAGTACTGTACTAAAATCTGACATGGCAATATTATAACTTCTGGTTACTTTAGCAGGATTGAATTCATTCTCTGTAAATATATCTTCAAACCGTTCAAGAGCTTTCCTAACCGGACCTATCAATAACTCAGCTTTTGGTGTCAAAGTCATCTCATTACTAAAGTAGCCTCTTATCAATAATTCATCATCAAAAATATTTCGCAATTGCTTGAGAGAATAACTTACTGTAGATTGGCTTAACTTTAATCTTTCTGCAGCTCGTGTTGTATTTTTTACCGTCAATAATACATCTAGCACTACTAATAAATTTAAATTAACATTAATCAGTTTTGCTAATGACATTATTAACCTCCAAACAATTCATTAATAACAATCTAAATTATCGATAGTTATATATTTAACTATTATATTTTATGAGCTTAAAAATCACAAGTATATTAATGCTAAGTACTAAATAAGAATAAATTTTATAATATCGATAACATCGATAATAATATAAAAAAACAGTTTTAAAATTAGCAAAGGAGGAAGTAAAATGAAAAAATTACTTAACACTTTAGCAGAAATAATATTGTCGTTCACAGGACCTTTGGCAGAAATATATAAAAAATCTAATATAGTTCCTCATGATTCCTTTTGTTTCTTTTTCAAATAAATAATATTTACATGACAGAGAGATTTTGTTGTTTGAATGACAAAATCTCTATATATAATTTTAGTATTCTACTGAAAGTTGAACAAAACCATCTTCCATTCTGCTATTCATATGAGAATGTTCAAATACTAATATTTTGTCTGCTATATAGTTATCACTGTATTATTAAATACTGATAATAACTTATAGAACTATCACAATACAAAAGTATAATAATATTTATAGAATTCATATAATGTCAAACTAAAACGGTTTATACTTATGAATAGACTCAATGTAAAAAAATTATTTAACAACAACTTGTTATTTTCAGTATTACCTACATTATTCAGTATAAAATCAACTGTTAAAATAGAAGCAGAACAATCTAACTGCATTTCCGGCTACAGTATTAAATTAAAAAACAGCACCTATTCAGTCATACACAGTGATATTTCCTATTTAATGATGGCATTAGGAGATATTTTAACTTTTGGATCTGCATCAGTGACAGATAACAGGCAGTCAAAGCTTGAATTCAGAGCAGTCATGTTGGACTGTTCCAGAAATGCAGTTCCAAAGATAGCTACTTTAAAGGAATTTTTATTAAAACTCTCTTTAATGGGACTGAACTATTTCTGTCTTTACACTGAAGATACCATATCTGTAGATTTTGAACCGTTAATCGGCTATGGAAGAGGGGCATACACAGAACAGGAAATAAAAGAACTTGACAGTTTCTGTCAGCAAATAGGTGTAACTCTTTTTCCATGCATTCAGACACTTGGTCATTTTGAACAGATTCTAAAATTCAAGAAGTTTGAAAATCTTCAGGATAATGACAGAGTCCTTAATGTTAAAAAAGAAAAAACATATGAATTTCTTGATAAATATATAGATACAGTTTCATCATATTTTTCGACAAATATAATTCATCTAGGAATGGATGAACCATGGGGGCTTGGCAGAGGAAAATCTTATAACCCAAGATCTAAAAACACACCTTCATGCCTTTATGCTGAGCATATTACAAAAATGTCAAACTTGTGTAAAAAGAAAAATTTACAACCCATTATCTGGGGAGATTATATACTTGGAGATTCCGGAGAGAATAAACTTACTGAAGACGAAATCGGTATTATTCCAAAATCTGTTATAATGAATTATTGGAATTATGGGGATACTGAACAGACTAATTATATAAGTAGCCTTAATAAATTTAAGAAGAACGGTTATGATGCAATAGCTTCTCCAGGAGCATGGAACTGGTCAAGATACTGGGAAAATTTTGATTCTGCTCAAAAAACAATTTCTGCATGTATGAGCTCTGCGTATGAATGTAATATTAATAAATCTATGCTGACTATGTGGGGAGATGACGGCAATGAGTGCTTATTAATAAATAATTATGCTATTTTGGCTTTTTACTTAGAAAATACCATAAATAACAATTCCAATAATACTCGCTGGCAAGCAAAACTGAAAACAATATGCAGAACTCAATTTGAAGAGTATGAATTGATGTCAAAAATAGAAAACCCTGATTTTGAATCTCTACCGAATACAGAACTTAACCTTTACATATCAAAAATGCTTTTTTACGATGATCCTCTCCTAGCTTATGTTACCAGGCTTTTTAACGATAATTCACCTGTTGAATATTATTCGACCCTGTCTGAAGAAATAATCAGCTATATTAAAAATTCAAATAACTGCAATTTGAGTAATTTAAAACTTGCAACACTATATTGTAAGTTTACAGCTTCCAAATTTGAAATAGTTAAAAATGCAATGAACGCATATTTAACCGAGGATAAAAAAAGAATGAAAAAGATAATTAATGATATTAACGATATTAAACTGACTCTATCTGAATTCTGTTTACTTTACAGAAAACTATGGTTTGAAGAAAGAAAACCTTTTGGGTTTGAAGTAATAGACATAAGATTAGGTGGTTTAAAAACGAGACTTGATACTTTAGAATTTAAACTCAAAAATTACATTGAAACTTCAGAAAACATTGAAGAATTCGAATTTGCGACATGCAGCGACCTAAAGATGATCGATCTTGCACGATATTCAAAAGTATGTTCAATGTGTAAGATAATTTAGACATACGAAGTTAAACTTAATATTTTCCTATTTCAGTTTCTGCTTTAAACGCTTTGGGTGATGAGTTATAAAAATTATGAGAAGCATTATTAATGAACCTGCTGTCATAATTATACCTGTAAGAAGAAATGGAGCCTTAACAGATATAGCTTCTGCAATATATGCACCGAGTGTCGGAGCAAACAATAGACAAATACCGGTAACTACAGAAATAAAAGCTACTGACTTCGCAACTGATTTTTTAGACACTTCCTCTATGACTAAAGCATCAAAAGAAGCATAAACAAAACTGCCTCCAAACCCGACGAAAAACCAGCAGGAAAGGAAAAAATATTTATTTGTAAATGCGTATAAGACTGAATTTATCACACAGGCTATGTAGCTTACACCTATAATTAACAGACCAACCAGTATTAAGATTATTTTCTGTTTTTTCTTAAATTCACTGACAGTTATAGCCCCTATAACTCCGCCTCCTCCAAGCACAATAAATATAATTACAAATGTGCTTTTTGTAAAACCAACTTCCTTTGCAAAAAGTGTAATTAGGCTATTAGATAGAAAATATGAAAAAATACCCAGAAAAAGTGTAATTAACCCCATAAATAATTTATGATTGCTAAAAAATGTCACACAGGTATTTCTTATATCCTTAACCAAAGTTAAAGGTTTTCTACCTTTGTCAATATTGTTTATGTGAGTAGTATCAAATCTTTTAGGAAGTAAAAAAAGGAATATACCTGAAATAAAATAAATGCTCGATGTAATAAAAAACACATCTTGAGGAGTCAAAAAACCCAGAAGCATTCCTCCTATTATAGGAACAGAAACACCAAATATTTGTATTAACCCCTGAATACTGCTTGTTACCGCCAGTAACTCATCTTTCTGAAACATGTTTTTTATTATAGCAGAACTGGCAGGCCTAAAAAAAGTTTTATTAATTGATCTTATGACTATTAAAATAATAAATATCCTGAGATCAGTAACATAGCTAAAGGATAAAGTGATTAAAGTAGTAGCAAAAGTTGTATAAATAATTACTCTTCGAAGAGGCCACTTATCGACTAAAGCACCGGAAAGCAGAGAGAACAACATCGGTAAAGAATATGCTATCGCAATTACTGCAAGATAAAAAGGTCCTAAATTCCAAGAATAAACCAACAGGGCAGAAGTTGCAATATTATCTAGATTTTTGCTGAAATAAAATGCTATCTGAGAAATAAAAAGCCATTTAAATTCATCATTTTTAAACGGTGTTAATATTTTAATCATAAAATTTACTCAATATTTTCAGTTCGTTAGTTGACGAATTGTAATTATGTATTATATTTCTTATATCATATAATTATAAATTAATAAGAGCAGTCAACAATAAGAGGTGAATAAAATGGGTAACAAAAATAAGAAATTAAGTTTTTTAGATAGATTTTTAACATTATGGATATTTTTCGCAATAATTGCTGGTATCGGAATAGGTTTTTATTTTCCAGGTATTAAAAATTTAATGAATAGATATACTGTTGGAACAACTAATATACCACTGGCAATATGCCTTATCGTAATGATGTATCCTCCACTAGCAAAAATTCGTTACGAGAAACTTCCGAAAGTTTTTATGAATGTTAAAATACTTTTCTTATCTTTAATACAAAACTGGATAATAGGACCAATACTGATGTTTGCCCTGGCAATTCTGTTCTTACATAACAGCCCATTGTTGATGACAGGTTTAATCATGGTTGGTTTAGCCAGATGTATAGCAATGGTAATCGTATGGAATCAGCTTGCTGAAGGAGACAGTGAATATTGCGCAGGCTTAGTTGCATTCAATTCGATTTTTCAGGTTCTGTTTTTTTCATTATATGCATTTATATTTATAACATGGCTGCCTTCAGCTTTCGGTTTTAATGGAATAGCCGTAAATATTTCCATAGGTAAAATAGCTGAAAGTGTTTTTATATACCTTGGCATTCCATTCATTGCAGGAATAATAACAAGATACGGATTTATCGCAGCCAAAGGAAGTAAATGGTTTGAAAGTAAAATAATTCCCAAATTAAGCCCTTTTACTTTAATTGCCTTATTACTTACAATAATAGTAATGTTTTCAATTAAAGGGAATAATATAATAGCTGTACCGATGGACGTTGTCAGTGTAGCAGTACCCTTGTTAATATATTTTCTGGTAATGTTCTCTGTTTCTTTCTACATGTCTTTTAAATTAAAAGCTACATATGAAGAATCAGCAAGTTTAAGTTTCACAGCTGCATCAAATAATTTTGAACTTGCAATTGCTGTTGCTGTTGCTGTATTTGGCATCAATTCGCCGGTTGCTTTAGCAGCTGTTATTGGTCCGTTAGTTGAAGTGCCTGTACTTATAGGTCTTGTCAATGTCGCATTATGGATAAGAAAAAAATATTATACTAATAATAATAAACAGAAAGCAGTGCTTGATTATGGAAAAAATAATAGAAGTATTAAAAGCTGTATCTGATCCAACTAGATTAAGAGTTTTAATGACAATGAATAATGGTGAAATTTGTGTTTGTCAGATTACAGAATTACTTAATCTGGCAAAATCAACCATTTCAAAACATATGTCAATCCTCAGACATGCCGGTCTTGTAAAAAGCAGAAAAGATGGAAAATGGATTTATTACAGACATAGTACAGAAAACCAAAACCTGATAAGCAAGGAAGTATTGAACTTATTGAAAGCTAAACTAATAAAAGATAAGACAATTATAAGCGACAGAAAAAAGCTGGATAAAATAATTTCTATCAATAAAGCTGATCTGTGTTCATGTAAAAATTGTAATAAATAAAAACTGTATATATCTATAAATAACATATTTTAGATATATACAGTTATACTTTTTTATTTTGGGAACAATTATTTTTCTTCTTCAATTAATTTTAATAACCGAGGGAGATACTCATCATGTGCACCCTTTTTTTCGGGAATAACTTTGCTGGCTGTCTTTAGAAAGTAAAGAACATCGCGTCCCATTTCCTGGCCTCTGCGTGTATGCATATCAAGCACATAATCTTTTACAACAGGTTTACGACCATTATTAAATTCCTTCTCAACAATATTTCTAAGCATATCACTGGAACGGTCCTTTTCGCATTTACATAAATATCTAATTGCATGAATAAAAAACAGTGGACGATCAACTGCGCTATACGAGAAATCATTCTTCATATCTTTAAGGCTGCGAATGAGTATCGGTGCATTAGTATCTCCAAAACCAATATCCTCTACACTTATTACCTGTAATCTCATCCACAGAAAATTTTCCATTTCTTCAGAAGTAATATACATTTCCCATGCAAAAGCTGTTGCATCCTCAACTTCTCCTCTACGGATACTTTTTTGCAGGCCAGATATAACTTCGTCTGCGTTTAAACCGTTTTTTGTTTCCAGTTTCTGCCATGGATCATAAGGCCTAGACATAATTTTACCTCTCTGAATATATTATTAAGTTCAATGTTTTATTATTTTGTGTTCAAGATAATTATGCCTGCCAGGAGTTATACATGAAAGATGTATTAACTTTTTGAGATTCATTTTGATCAACTTTATCAATTAATTCAAGCAGTCTAGATTTATAATTTTCTTTTACGGCAAGTTCGTTTTCCACACGGCTTCCTTCTTTTAGAAAATGTTTAAAATCTCTTCCCATGCTTCTACCTAATTCAGTATGCATATCCTTAGCGAAGTCAGGGATTTCCGGTTTTCTTCCATATTCAAATTCAGTTACTATTATATTTTTTAAATTATCACTAGTTCTATCTTTCTTTGCTGAAGATAAATATCTAATCGCATGTACAAAGAAAAGCGGACGATCAGGATCCGTATAAGGAAAGTTTTGACGCATTTGATTCAGTGAATTTATTAAAACAGGAGCGCTTAAATCTCCAAAGCCGACATCCTCTACAGAAATAGCCTGAAGTCTTCTCCAAAGTTTTTCTTCAAACTGTTCACTCGTTATATACATCTCATAAGCAAATGTTGACGCTTCTTCAGTTAACCCCCTCCTAATTGATTTTTGTAGAGCTGAAATTACAAGATCCCCTTTGACTCCATTTTTAGTCACTACATTTCTCCATGGATCATATGACATAAACTCACTCATCGTTAGCTATCCTTTTTTAGGTTTCCGTGATTTTCGACAATAAACAATGTAAAATATTATAATTCCTAATGCTTCCATCAAGGCAAGAATATAAACTATATTACTGTAGTTTACGCAAATACTTTTCCCTGATAGAATAGGCATAACACGAACATTAAATATTTTATATGTCAATGCAAGACCGATAATAGTCGGTATTAACGAGCTGACAAAATAAGTTAATATATTATATATTCCCAAACCGGAACCAATACTGTGTGCTGGCATTCCTGCGGTAAAAAGGTCCATAAAAGTTACAAAAAACAGAGGAAAACCGCAACTGAATAAAATTAATCCTACTAGAACAAAAGCAACAGAACTTCCCATAAATCCCGCTATTATACATAGACCTAAAACAATGCTGCCGACACCAATATAAGAGCATCTTTCTCTACCGAAAATTCTAACAAAACGCCCTCCATTTGCACCGACAAGAAAAGCCGCAAAACTGGCAGGAATAAACATGTCACCAAGGACTGTAGAATTAACTGCGTAAACGTCTTTCATTATAAATGGCAGGATAAAAAATACTCCCATTTGGACACAAAAAGTTAAAAATCCCACTAATATGCCAAAAATGAATTTAACATTTTTAAACATTGAGAAAGAGACAAAAATATCACGTCCTTTTTTCATTCTTATAACAGTATGACTTATAAACAATATAGTAAATATTATTGCAATTATTAAATATGTATATTTAAGTAAAGCTAATGACAGTATAAAAAAACAAATCAGGCCCGCTAGTAGTATTGCGCCTGACAAATCAATCTTTTTGCTTCTTAATTCCTCATTTGGCAGATATTTCAAAAAAACCGGCAGACAAATTAAAGATATTAACGGAATCAGAAAACCATATTGCCATTCAAAGTAAGTCGTAATATAACCTCCTGCACAATAACCGATGCCTGCAGAAAGCTGAAACATTGCACTGGAATAGCCGTAGTATTTAGACTTTTTACTATCAGGGACATAACGTGCAATTAAAACATATATTGCTCCAGGAATTACACCAGATCCCAACGTCTGAATAAACCTACTCAAAACTATCATGAAATAATAATTTTGAAAGATAAAACCAAGGACAGAACCTATACAAAAAATAATTACACCGAATACAAATAGCTTTCTGACACTGATAATATCACAAAGGACAGCATAAATTCCGCCACCTACACCAAACGAGACACCTGCGATTGTAATAACTATACTTGCAACCGAAGGAGAAAGAGAAAAAGTATGGGCAATCTCAGGAGTGGCAATTGTAAATAAATTCTCGTTAAAAAGCTGCATGAACTGGAGAAAAATTACCCATGGCATTACCAGCAATATGGCTCGTTCTTTATTAAACTCTCCGTTTTCTTTCAACCCTCTAACCATTACGTCCCATCCTATACTTTTTAATTACACTATATAGTAAATTATAAAGAAACCAAATCACCAACTTACTTATAATCCACTTTCTATTTCTTCTAAAGATTTACCACGTGTCTCCGGAACAACTTTGAGTGCAAAAATAAAAAATATGATTGCTGAAATTGCTATTGCTGTAAATAATATTCCATATCCAGCATCTTTTGCTATTATGAGGAACTGGGAGACAAAAATCATTCCGACAATATTAGCAATCAACCCGCAGATAACCAGCCCGATACTTCTGGCTCTATTCGGGATTATTTCAGAGGCCAAAACTCCGATTACGGCACTTGGTCCAAATGCATAAAAACCGATAGCTACAACAAGACCTATAAGCATAACCCAGCCTTTCACATTTCCCGTAGGAAGCAAAAATAGAATTAACCCCATTATCAGTGTTGATATAGCAAAACCTGCAATACCAATTTTCAATATTTTTTTTCTACCAAGTTTATCTATATAGATAAGTGTCACTATCGTCATTACAAAGTTCATGCCTGTTATAAAAATACTGCCTAAAACACCTACAAAAGTTGAACTTATACCTGTTTGGTTAAGTATTACTACACTGGTTTGAAAAATTGCTTTTACACCTGTTAACTGATCAAGCACATAAAGAGCAAGTACTATCAAAATCGGTTTTATATATTTTTTATTAAGATACAGTTTCAGTTTTTCTTTGACACTACTGTCTTTTTTATGATCAAAAACCAGTTCTTCACACTCGAGTTCCAACTGCTCTTTTGTAAGTTTTTTATTTATCTTTCTCAGTATAGTTTTAGCCTCTTCAAGCTTTCCTTTAAGTGCAAGGCATCTTGGACTCTGAGGAAGCAGAAATGAAAAAAAGAATAGTATTATAGGGAGAAATAGAATACAGTTGAACATACCTTCCCAATTACCTGATTTAACATATCCTAAGCTGACGATACCGGCTAAAAGTATACCTGCTGTAAATGACAGCTGCTGAGCAAGGATAACTCTTCCTCTTATTTTTTTAGGAGATATTTCGGCAAGATATACATTAAATATAACAGCATTCAGCGTCATTGAAGCACCTTGAATCAGTCTCCCGACAGAAAGCATTGCATAACTGTGAGAATGTGTAAATATCAAAAAACCGATAATATAAATAAAAAAAGTAAAGATAATCAGATTTCTTCTGCCTAGAAAATCTGCAAACATAATGATAGCTTTACTCATTATGCCACCTAAAAGTATTAATCCCATCAATGTTGATAATTGAACTGTAGTGAGGTGAAAACTACTTCTTATAAAAGGAGCAGCACTGGCAATGATGCTAAGTTCATAACCAAAAATTGAACCTCCGATTGTAAAAAATACTATTATAAAAACAATAGAGTGTCTGAATCTGTCCAACATTATTCACCTCCCTTGCGCAACTCGTCAACTTTCAAGTTTACAACATGTAACCTGCCTTGTTCAAAGAGAGCAAATCCATACATACCGTATTCATAACAATCTTTTTCATCCTTAAAATCTAAAATATTTTCATCATTTATTTTTATCGATAAATTATTCCCTACAGCTTTAACGTTAAAACAGTATTCTTTATCTAGTTTCCATAAATAATCACACACGGCCAAAGTTTCTTTAATTCCATTATTATTTTTAATTAATGCAACTCTGTTTTCTCCGCTGAATCCAAAATAGTAGCCTTTTAAAAGTCCCTGAACTCTAAAAGCAATCATGTGATTAAAACCGTTTTTAGGCATTAAAACTGTTGTTAAACTGATATCTTCAATATAGTAATTACCTGTATAACATTCAGCATCTTCAATACCTACTCCCTGAAGTTTTCCATCTTCTAAACTCCATTTACCTCTATTGTATGAAAACTGTGTTACACTGTTAAATTCCTCTTTTTCATTTGTGAAATTTATAAAATGGTTTCCTTCTCCGAATATATGAATATTATCGATATAAAAATCTCCGATATAAGTTTCTTTAAACGGATTCTCAAAAATAAGTCCTATTTCATCGACTGCTTCTCCATTAGTATCAGGAATAACCCAATCAATAACACTCCAGTCGCAATTATCTATTTTATTAGATTTGCCGATTATTCTGTCTCTGGAATTAGTTAATCTTACATATGGAGAGACAATCATGCTTCTTCCTGAATTAAGAACTGATTTATAAATAATTTTTATTTCCTGCCCAGAATACACCTGAGGTGAAAATATGGGCAGATATCTTTCATCATCAAAATCTTCTCTACGATAAAATGGTTTATAATACAATTTTATATCCCCTGCTCTTCTTAGATCTGAAATTGCAAGTTTTAAGCTTCTCCTGTTATTCAGAGAATATTGATCAGTATTTGAAAGTTTATAGAATTTCCTAGCTCCTTCAACTCTAAATCCATGCGTACTTCCGGGAAGTTCAAAGTCAAAATAAAGATCTCTCTTATTTGTACTGCCATTTAAATATTCAGGTATTTCTTCATTTGAAAGATTATATCCTATAACTGCGAGTTCTTTTGCAAAAGTTGGAATATCAACAATATTTAAAGAGCCTGATATGCTTGATGCAACCAGCATATCATTTATAGGTTTCCTGTAATGCTCTTCTATTTTTTCAAGTCCGTAAGCTACGCCTACAATTGTTCCGACATTACCGGCATTGCAGTCGGTATCCCATCCACACATAGTAGCTATTTCCAAAGAACGTGAAATACTTCCCTGTCCATATAGCAGTGCTAAAGTTACTACACCTGCATTTGGTATCATGTGGCAGATACCTTTATATTTATCATAGCCAAAATCTCTTTCCAGCATTTTGAAACATGCACCAAAATCACTTGGATTATCATTATAAAAGTTCATAACAGCATTATTAACTCTCAGAAATTCAGAGTTTTCAGGCACGACTGATAAACCGGCTTCAATAATTTCAAGGATATCATCTGTAACAAAAGCTTTCGCTATGCATCCCGCTATAAATTTACCACCGTGCATCCCATCACCATCATGAGAAACTTTAGCTGCCATTTCAGCATATTCTGAAGCTAATTCTACATTCCCAGGGCATACAAGCCCCCATGAATCAATAAATATCTGTCCTCCAATCTGCTCTGCTATTGTCTCTCCATTCTGTCTGATAGATCCTGACATCGGAGCCTTAACTCCATTTTTTAAATTAAGATAAGCAGTATGTTCAGTACTTATACCATAACCGCCCCACCAGAACATACCGTGCCCTTCCGAAGTGTAATTCAACCAGGTATTTCCAATATCTTCGGAAGTTATTTTTTTTTTCTTACCATAATCATTAATTGCTCTTATAAAAAAAATAGGACCGTTCGTATCATCATCTGCCGCAAAGTTTTTAAAATCTTTGACATATCCTTGAATATCGCCATAAAGATTTTTTATTGTATCATAAGTCCAGAAACTAGGTTCTACTGGAGCACCAAGTCTAACACCAATAGATTTTGCAAGAAAACCGGCATATATCTTTTCCAAATAATTATTCGATATCATTTTCATATCCCCATATTATGCTAATTTTATAGTAATTTTTTTAAATTTTGAATAGACATCTCCATCTGTTTCTGGTCTTCCATTATCATATCAAGTGCAGTTGCTGCAAATCTGTTTGAGATACCTGTAAAATCAATTTTATTTGCATTATTAAGAATATTTATTTCTTCCTTATTAAAAATATTCATTCCTCGCAGTGCCCCAAGTATAGTCCCGATCATAACACCTATAGAATCTGTATCTCTTCCTGAGTTAATTCCATCAATAATAGAGTTTTTAAAATCACCATTATTCAGTACAGAATAGCCCAATGCCATAGGAAGTTCTTCAATGCTGAAAATTCTACTTGAGGTATAATGATTACTAGGCACACCAACTTTTTCTACTTTTCTGTTAACATCATCTCCCATTGGTGAATATTTTCCAATAACAGCCTGAAATTTTTTAACAACTAAATCTTTATCATCTCTTACATTTATTAAACATTTGGCTGTCTCACAAATCTCCTGAATAGCCATCTTTGTTCCATCTTTAGCTAATCTGATGGCAGTATCAACTACATCATCTATAGTTGTTCCGGGTTCAAAGGCTTTTGCTACGCATGCAGCTAATACACCTGCGGCCTCCAATCCATAGCTTGACTGATGTCCGCTGGCAAAATTAATTGCTTCATTATAAGCAGCTTGAGGATTGCAGGCATTGACTATACCGACAGGAGCAATATACATTGCAGCACCACAGTTAATCATATTGCCTATTCCCCCTTCTCTAGGATCACAATTAGCCAATGTGTGACGCATAAAAATCCATTTTTCAGGATAGAACAGTCTCTCAATGATACAGTCTTCTCTACCGAATTCAGGGATATAAGTTTTCTTAAAAGCAATTTCCTTTACCATCCCGTCTGCCATATCCCATGCATCAAGATGCCTGGTCTGATCATTATAAATATTCATCAGAGCAATTGTCATCAAAGTATCATCTGTTACTATGCCGCGACCCCTTTTTTTATTGATACCAGCCCAATTACTTTTATACCAATCATTATTTAAAGAATCAACTCTTCCATATTGCTCTTTGATTTCTTCATATGATAATTTTTCTACTACAGCTCCAATTGCATCTCCATAAGCAGTAGCATATAAAACAGCTTTTACTTTGTCTTCAAATTGATTCGTATTCACATCTAATTTCCCCTGTAACAACTAAATTAATTTTTAATCTTATAAATTGAATCAATGACTGTTCCATCTACCCATTTCACAACTCCAACAACTTCATCTGTTAACTCAGGTTTAGTTGGTGATCCGCCAATAATTTCTTCTGCTTCAGCCTTCAATTCTTCAATTGTTAATATTGGTAAATCTGAGTTTTTGACAGCTTCAAGCAAATCTTTCCTTAATGGATTAATTGCAATTCCACGTTCAGTAACAACTACATCTATTAGGCTGCCGGGTCCTACTAAAGTTGTAACTTTATCAACTATGGTGGGAATTCTATCTCTAAATAAAGGTATTGGTAAAATAACACATTTAGCATGCAGACAGTTCTGCCAACCTCCTATTCCATGAAAAAGCTTTCCATCAGAGTGAGTTACTACATTACCGTTAAAGTTCACATCCACTTCAGTAGCTCCCAAAATCATAATATCCATCATTGAGGTATAATTACCCTTGGAATGAAAATTGTAGGCATGAAAAACTGATATAGCATGATGATTCAGATTTTCTTTTACAGATCTTACAGCTTCTAGGTCAAAAGCCTGGGCATCAAGTATATGCTCCATCTGGCCTTCTTCTAACATTTTTACCATATACTGAGTACTGCCGCCAAAACCTAATTTAGCTTTCCAGTTTTTCTCTTTGAGAAACTTCTGTAAAAATACTCCTATTGCCAATGAAGTACCACCGGCACCGGCCTGAATATAACAACCGTCATGAAGTATTTCAGTTTGTTTGCAAAATTTTGCAGTCATTTCAGCAATCAGAAGCCTATCCGGACTTTTTGTAATCTTAGTAGTACCTGAAACTATTTTTTCTGGAATTCCTATTTTATCCTCTTTTACAACATAATCGACATAATTACCTTCTATCTGCATAGGCATACATGGAAAATCAATTAAATTGTCGGTAACAATAATTACTTTTTCTGCATACTGATAATCAATCAGAACATAGCCTAATCCTCCGCAGGCAGAAGGACCTAATAATCCATTAGCATTTCCGAATTGATCAGAACTAGGGGCAGCAATTACAGCAATATCTATTTTAACTTCACCATCCTGAATAGCTTGACATCTACCGCCATGAGATCTTAAAACAGCTGTCCCTTTCATTTTGCCATCTGTTACGAATTTACCAAGGGCGCCGTTCATACTTCCTTCAATACGATTTACAGTTCCATTTTGCAAGTGTTCAATTATCGGCTCATTACACGGAAATGATGCAGAAGGAAACCATACTAAATCTTTTATCCCCAGTTCATGGGATATATCAAAAATTTTATTACTGACTAAATCACCATTTCTTAAATGATGATGAGTAGATATTGTCATTCCATCTTTCAACCCACATTTAATTAAAGCTTCTTCCAAACTTGCGACACACTTATTTCCGTCTTGTGGATAATCTAAAGAAGAGGCTACAGATGGTCCATATTTTTTACCTGTTGGTCTATGTTTACCTAATCCTTTGAATGGAATAACTGATTTACCGTTAATTTCTTCAGGAACTAATCTCCCTGCTGCATTTTTTATTAATTTGCAACTCATATCTCATCCCTCCAGTTTGTAGAAATTAATCCTAATTCCAAAGCCTGTTTCAGTGTATACAAAGCTCTTTTTACAACGGGCGGATCAATCATTTTTGTGCCGAGAGAAACTACTCCAACTCCTTTTGAGTCTGCAATTTCAAAAGCTATAATAATTTTTTTTGCATACTCAACTTCATTTTCTGAAGGAGCAAAACCTTTTTTAACAATTTTTATCTGCCATGGATGAATACATCCTTTACCGTCAAACCCAAGCTGTTTTGAATCAATACTTGACTCTAATAAACCTATGTCGTTAGCTACATCTGAATAAACTGTATCGATAGCCTGAATACCAGCAGCTTTTGCAGCATTGATAACCATTGATCTTGCAAAGAGAGATTCTATCCCCTTCTCTGTTCTCTGTACTCCAATATCAGCAGTATAATCTTCCAGCCCAATGGCCAAAGCAACATTTTTATCAGATGCTTCGGCTATTGCCAACGCATTAAGAATACCTCTTGCACTTTCAATAATAGGCATAAGGTATAGTGGCTCCTGGCGGTTATATTTCCTAGATATTTCATCAATTTTATTATCTAAAGCTTTAAGTTGTTCTGCAGTTTCAACCTTTGGAATAAGAATAAGGTTGACATTTTCAGGAATAATTTCTTCAAGGTCTAATAATCCTAAATTTCCCTGATTTATCCTTACCATTTTCTCTGCACCGTAAAGCTTCAAAGTTCTTAATGCATTACGAACAATTAACCTTGCTGATAATTTTTCATCTGGTGCAACTGAATCTTCTAAATCTAAAATAACTCCATCAGGTTTGTAAAGTCCTGCATTGATCATAAGCTTAGGCTGGTTACCAGGTATATAAAGTCTGGTAATACGAAACCTATTTCTATCAGGTATTGAATGACTATAATCTTTCAATTCAGGAAGAGAAGTCTTGTTAAGTTCAGGATATGCAGTTTTGACTGAAGATTCAATTCTTGCCTGCAAAACATATGGCAATGCCCCAAAATCTTCGATTTTCAGTTTACAATTATCAACATCAAGTTCTATTAAAGTTTTTTTGGCAAGCTCATATATAGAATTGCCAAAAAAAGTTTTTACACTGGATTTAACTTCTATAACGGTACCACCATTATCCTTAGGAATAAAAATGACACGACAATCTGATTTTGTATCTTTACTCATTCCCGAAATAAAAGATTTACACATAATCACATTCTCTTATATTTATTGCTAATAAAGAAAATTCTTTTATTAAGCAAATTTTGAAATTATAATTAAAGCTAAACCTATCAAGTATCCAAAAAACATTAAAGTAAGTATTTTATTTGTACCTTTAGGAGCACCCTTAAATTCTTTCCAGATAAATACACCCCAGATAGCTGCAACCAAT
>DASCNA010000038.1:0-7591 GCA_036011305.1 Victivallales bacterium | reverse complement strand
GACACGGAAAATGTAAAAATCTATTGGTGATCAATAGCGCAATATACAAACTGCGTTCGTTGGCAAAATCCCGAAATTTATAAGGGCGCAATATACATTGCAATTTCTAACTCGAAAATTGACAATGTTAAACTCTATGCAATAGGGCCTATGGGGAACATAGACGTCAAAAAGGGCAGAACCAACCAACGATTTGAGGCTAATTACTGGGTAAAAACGAATAAGATTTTTAAAAGAAAAACTTCCTATTATCACTTTATATATTTCACTTCTAGCTTTTTATGCACATATCTCGTATTAAAATGAAACATTTGGTAATAAACACTTTATAATAATTCCTACATTTCTCATTCTAGGAAGTTTTTACGATTCTGCACTTTGTGACACGCATGTTCCCCATAGGCCTATAAGAAAAGAAGATTTATTAAGGTATTTTATTAGATAGTTATTTTCAATGGATTATCTTATAGGTTTTTAGTGGTTTTTAATACAAAAATAAAGGAGTAAGAAATACGGACGTTTTTTTGATACTTTTATAGGTCAGGATTGGCTTTTGAAGCAAATTGATATTTTTTACACTTTTTCTAAAAAACTAAATAATTTATAATAAAAATGTTATAAATATTAAAATATTTTAGAAGTGTATTTTGTTTATCTGTAAAGTATTTATTATTAATCATTAAGAAAAGCTATACTGACAAATGGGTGCTATATGGATCAAACCCCTATAACTTAGCTCTATGGTGTCATTTTTCATTCTGTTTTTTAGAAAAAGATTGGGTAAGCTGTAGGGAAATTCTTTTCCCTTAAGATTCCTGTTATTTGTTAATGAATCGTTAGTCGTTGATAGGGATATGTTAGCGAGTATTATGATTAATCGAATTAATCTTTTTGTAGTCAAAATAGTTTTTTTGCGTAGATGAGGAGTGAAACGACGACGATCGGAGCTCTAAGGACGGCAAAGCCGTTCGCTACATTACTGAACATTTGTGAAGTCATCAATATTTAGTACAGATGTAGATTACTTTCTGATGTTATTTGCGATATTACCTGAAACTAACTTCCGGGAAAATCGTAGCGGAGCTACTCATCTTGCTAAATCCACCCTAAAATCGCTAGAATGTATCCTTAAAGCTGTTTTATTGCCATTTCTGTACCGAATTATACAAAAACGGATTGCAAAGGTGTCCTTTGCCCTAATAACGATATCGAGTATTTTATTTTCAAGTTTGATATTGTTCGTATTTTTAGTTTTTTGATTTTCAAAGTAATTCTAACGTAGACGAGGGCTTGCCCGACGGTCGGAGTTTAAGGAACGATGAATATCGTTTCGCTAATGCGAGGAAGTATTCCCGAGTATCCTTTTTAAAACTAAATAAAGATTGGTGGGGTAAAGGGGTTTTAGGTTCTCGAAAAAGTGAAGCGATTCAGAGGTTCTAAAAGGGCTTTCTTTCACGCACACATGCGCGTGTTTTAATATTTTAATATCTTTAAAACCTTTAGGGGTTTGTATGTACCTGAATATCAATAATTTATAGAACGTAATACCGAGTAATACCCGACCTGTATTACCGAGTAATACCCGACCTGCGATACAAATAACTATTTTATCTAGCTACAAATAATAACTAAATATTGTTTGTAACTAGTTTATTACTCGGTATTTACACATGCTACATAGTTACCTGAATTTATATAGAGAATTACAATTAAATTGTTAATTCTCTAATCTGTGCCTAATACCGAGTAATACCCGACCTAATACCGAGTAATACCCGACCTAATACCGAGTAATACCCGACCTAATACCGAGTTTTTTTAGAACTTAGTATTGATATCACAAACCAAGTCATTATTATTACTATGTAATTAATAAAAGGTAAAGAAAGATGAATAAGATTGTACGAATGCATAATAATTTTATTGAAGCGTGCTACAAGTGCACTCTTACCGAAAAAAAGCTACTTTTACTTGGTATCCACAAGTTCAATAAACTGGCAGGAAAAGAAGTGGATAAAGGAAAAATTTATCAAACACAATCAACTCAAAAAGAACTGAAAGACATAATAGGACTTGACACTAAAAAGGATTTTACTCAAATAAAAAATGCATGTAAAGCACTTAATGAAAAGGTTGTAGCCCTTGTAAATAAAGACAATAAAGAATTTGAAACTTTTTCTATGATTACAGATACAAAACTTAAAAATGGAATTTTAGAATTAGGATTTCATTGGAAAATTTTTCCATATTTTACAGAGCTTAAAGAAAGATTTACAAAATACGATCTGATAAATGTAAAGGAATTTTCAGGGGTTTATTCTGTAAGATTTTATGAATTAATAAAACAATATGAAAATATTGGACATAGAACAATAAAAGTAGAAACCTTAAGAAAATGGTTTTTACTAGAAAAAAAATATCCAAGATATAATGATATGAAAACTTATGTCATACAACCAGCCTATAAAGAACTTAAAGAAAAATCAGAACTCTATTTTGAATATGAACAAAACACTCAGGGAAGAAAAATAGTTTCGATTACTTTAGATATAAAACTTAATATTAGACAGAGGGAGAAAACTTATATAACTAAACGACTTAAAGAATATTTTAATATTCGCAACTTAAAAGATTTCTCAGAAGATTTATATACTTATTTTCAAGAGAAAAAGGACTCACTATCTACCGAAGACACCAAATATATAACTGGATTAATACTTAGTGCTAAAAAAGAAACTCTAAACATAAAAATGATTTCAAAAACTCTTATATTTAATTTTTTCAACTGGCTGGAGCCTGATTTAGGATTTTAGTATTTTCGCCCCTATTTGCTAAATTTGTTCATAAATTAAACAAAGTTTAACATAAAGCATAAAAACAGCCTAGATATACTACCATTTTAATATATGTTAAGTACTTTATATTAGGGTATTTAGCATATAATTTAATCAAGTTTAACATATTGATTGTTATGCGACGCTAAAGCTGATACAATTTAAAAGGTCTTCATACCTGTATGTAAGTTAAAATGTTATGGATAAGAAAATTGTATAAATTAATAAATAGGAGACAATAATGATTACTACTTTCTGTTCTTTTGCTATCACAGGAGTAATATTTTTAATACTGTATTTTTTAAAAATCAATACTTGGCAATATTACTTACCATCAACTTTAATTATTATGACAATATGGTGTAAAATAATTCATCTAAGTTGGAAAGAACATGGAATAGAGCTAGTATCATCTTTTGCAAGGCAAGAAGGACCTGCTTCAGCAGGTTGGCTTTTGGTACTTTCAATTTTAACCATTATTTTAGGTTTTATTTACTGGAACCTAATAGCAATCATTATATCTGTTATCAGCTTAATTGTTTCTATTACCTTAGATTATAGAAAATTTAAAATTTAGCAATATGGACTATAAGACTTTCTTAATTCAAATAGCTTGGCCAACAGTTACAATTATTGCTTTGTTTGTATTTAAAAAGCCTCTACTTAAAATCATACCGTTTATTGAAGAAATAAATATCAAAGGTATTCGTTTAAAGTTTTGCCAAGGCTTGAAAGATACTGATGAAGTTCTTAAGTCTAAAATTCCTATAGAAAATGAAAATAAAATCTACTCACCTATTATTCAAATTAATGATATTTGGATAGAAATAGAAAAAAGTTGTCAAAATCTTCTTAAAAAAAATAATCATAAAGCACCTAAAATATATAGAGCACTAGGTTCAAGAATAAAAAAATATAATTTAATAGACAAAAAACATGGTGTAGTATTAGATAAACTGAGACAATTAAGAAATTTGGCGTCTCATATAGGAGAAAATAATATTAGCCAGAATGATGCCAACGAATTCATAAGGTTATCAACTATTTTCATTGAGTATATAAATGAAAAATTAGAAACACCATAACCAATAACTGTATGTGAGTTCCAACGTTAAATATTCTTACACCTTCCCCTTACTTTTAATCTCTATTGAATATATGGGTAAATCTAAAGGTTCGGTGTAAACGCAAATTAGAAATGTCCTATTTTGCAAGAAAATAGAGATGTCCTGTTGTTTTGAATCCACCACCTTATCACCGCCCGCGAGGGAGATGTTTTTATTTTTTTACTAAAACAAAACTGTGAATTTTAGCATTCCTTTCGAGTTTAGTTGTTATTTATGATTATCTATCTTAAAATTATGAATAGTTTTGAATACTTAATAAACACTTTTTAACAGTTTTGGCTAACAGGTATGAATAGTTATGACAACTAAGCAATGGTTAGAAATCAATGAAGCTTTAAATGCCTTTGATGTATCGGAAAGCACACTAAGAAGATATATTAAAGAACACAAATCCAACAAAGAAGCTATTCAGAAAAATAAAAATAAATATATCTTAAACCGCCAAAAACTAGTCAAACTTTATCATCCTAAAAAAAACTATTCAAATGATCAGTTTGACCAGGAAGGACAAGAAAAACAAAAAGAAACAGAAACAAAGAAGCAATCATTTAATAATTACTCAGAACGTCATAAAGAAAGCAATTATATAGTAAAGCATAACCAAAATATTATAGAAGAGCTTATAAAACAAAAAGAAATCAGAACACCGTTCTTTAGACTGTCAGTCTTTTGGGTTTCTCTAACTTCAATTCTTATAATTATAATTTTAGGTTCTTTGGCTTATATGTATCGTTCTGAACTTTTAGGCAATCATCAAAGAGAGCTTAAGAGTTTATCTTCCAGTTATAAAAAAGAAGTAGAAACTCTAAATAAAAATGTTAATTCTTTAGATAATCAACTTAGTAATACTAAAAAAACTTACACAATTTTAATTGATAATCTACAAAAAAATCACACAAAATTAAATGTCATACAAGAACGGATAATTATGCAAAAAGAAACTGAACTTAATCGTCTTCGGTTTGAATTAAAATCAATAAATAAACAAACAAAAACAGATACAGAATAAATTCTACTTCTCAAAAATATATACTAAAAATTATCTTCATCTTTCTATTAAAAATAAAACAAAAGCAAATTAGCATAAATGCTAATTAAAATTGATTTCGTCTTTCTTTAAAAACAGTTTTTCGAACTCTTTTTTCTCAAAAAGCCGAGACGCAAGACCCCTAACTATATATTAGGTATAAAAGTACTTAATAGTGTGTAACATTATTTTGTTTGTGTTATTGGAGTTGTTACGTAACATAACCGTAACTGTTACGATTATGTTACGGCATATTAATGAATTTAATTATGATATTTGTTACGACTGTTACGGTTTTGTCTGATACATGAATATAAAGTCATAAATATTATTTTTTTAATTATGAAAAACAACCAAGAAAAGACAAGGAAAAATATAAATTTAGAATCATATACAAATGAAATAGTTGAATTGAATAAAAAGGATGTTCTTTAAATAAAATAGAACAGATAACAACGCTAAAAGATGAAAGAATCAAAGAAAAGCTAGAACTTTTAAAAGTAGATTTAAAAGAAAACTGAATCAATTTTATTAGTTTATTCCTAATTCTCTCATAATCTCGTCAAACTTACCTGCATTTTTGTTTAACGGTTTTTTTTCTTCTTTAAATTTTTGAGCTTCTTTTTTTACTGATTTATTCTGTTTTAAATCGATGATATTAATTTTATTTTTTGAACCGTCATCTTTCCTAAGAGCATTAATAAAATCTTTTTTAGTAGGTTTTATTCCTCGCCTCTCACGTGATTTTAAAAAGGTACATAATGAAGCTTCTGATATTTTTATATTGTGCTTTTTTTGAAGATAATCAACTATATTTTTATATGTATTTTCATGCTTTTTTAGTTGATATATTTCAGAAAAATAAGGTTGCAGTTTAGAGGTAAATCTTTTATCTTTCATCATTTGTTCCATGTTATAAAAATCAAATTAGCATATTATTAGAACAGTATTAGTATAATTTCAAATAATTTTACTCCTTTTTATATATTTCGTGCCTAAGATTCTCTTAGGGTAATTGCCTGTAAATTTTACGGTAGGAAAATTGAAAACTATCATTAATTACGATTTATCGTAATATCTACAACAGTAGAAATTATCATCTAAAAATATCGTATAAGGTATCTAAAAATATCGTACAAGGGCATTTTAGACATTTGTAAACTACTGATATTTAATGATTTATAAAAGTCCATTTTTTACAGTAATAGGTTAATACGTTAACCTGTTAATGTAAAAACCGCAAAAAGCGGTTTTTTTATATTAATTGATGCTCGGTAATCCTTCCTCGCATTAGCGAATTGACATTCGTCAATCCTTAGACTGCGACCGTCGTCAATCGCTTCGCTCTTTCCTCGTCTCCGTGAAAATTACTTTTAAAACGAAAAAACTTAGAAATGCAACCAAAAGCAAAAAGTACGAACAATATCAAACTTGAAATTAAAATCCTCGATATCGTTATCAGGGCAAAGGGCACCTTTGCAATCCGTTGATATTTGGATTCAGGGTAAATTTGGAAGCTAAGAAGTGTAACCAGAATGCCAAAATTAGGCATTTTAAGCGATTTAGAGGCATTTTTTTTGAATTTCCAAGGGAAGGTTACGTAAAATTTTAAGAGCGCAATATACATTGCAATTTCGTACTCGAAATCCTGTGATAGTCTTCTTTTGAGATTTTAAGAAAATCCAATCGATAATCTGTTTCTCTAAATAGCGCAATACACAAACTATCATTTGTGCTTGAAATATGTCTCTAAAAATATCCCATCACTTTCACCAGTGAAAGTGACAGACGCAATATACTTAACGAAATGTTAAGATTAATTTTATCCAAAATTATGCATTCATATATTCGCTAATATGTAGGTTAATATTCAAAACATATCGGTTAATATTTTTCGTTGTTTTTTGGGATTATTGCCGACAAATCACGCCTTTAAAAAACAACCTTTTTTATATGTTTTTTAAGTATATGCATTGCATATCTTTTGTATATACTGTATATGCAAAAGATATACTGTAAGATGAGGCTAAAATATGAATATTTTTAAAAAGCAAAAAACTACAAGTAAAAATTCTAAGACAGTGTCGATATCACTAAGATTTGATGTCGAAGATTTAAAAATAATAAAAGAAAAAGCAAAGGTTGAAGGCTTGCCGTATCAGACGTATATAAAAAGCATTATTCATAAAAAAATAAACGATAAATAAAAAGAAAGTAAAGATTGCAATGGATGAACAGAAAATTATAGGTTATGAAGTTCAATTAATATTTTTAAATATTCTTTTTGTTCTTCTAATTCTCTGTTATGTATTGGATATTCTTTCAAATACTTTGAAAGTTTTGGCTGTGAGATATTCATACCATTATTATTAAAATATTCTACTATTTCTTTTTGTTTATATCCTTTTATTTTTAAAATTATTACTGTTTTTCTGTATTTATTAATTTTGAATTTATTAATAACCTTTGGTTTTAATCGTGATGCATCATTATAGAGATCGTCAGGATCTAAAATCATATTTTACAGCCCATAATTTAGGTTAGTATTTTCTATATATATAACATATAAAGTAATAATAATAAAATTCAATATATATTAAAGA